>DAOVNY010000151.1 GCA_030630005.1 Bacteroidales bacterium
CCTTTTATTTTCCCGTAAAATATCAATGAGTGATGTGTAATTTCAACATTAAGCATCTTTTCAACCGAAGATTGTATATCCTGTATTCTGGTATCACAAAACTCCAATACTTTTCCATCTTCAACAGAAATAAAATGATCGTGTTGTTTAAATTTATATGATCTTTCAAACTGTGCACAATTACTACCAAACTGATGTTTTATAACAAGCTCACAGTCTTGCAGCAACTCAATAGTATTGTAAAGTGTTGCACGACTTACACGATATTTATTATTTTTCATTCTGATATACAATGTTTCAATATCAAAATGACCAATAGTTGAATATATCTCTTTTAGTATAGTAAATCTTTCAGGAGTTTTTCTATGCTTATTCTTTTCGAGATAATCTGTAAATATTTGTTTTACAGTATCAAAAGTTGACTTTTTTTCAATATCTTTATCTTTCATCTTTAAAACAATTTTTTATAAAAGTAAAAAATATATTTCATTAACGTTATTTGGTATAAATAAAAATAATTAACTTTATTAACGAAAATATTAACAAATTTTTTATTGGGCTGATTAGTTGGAAATTATAAAGATGTTTCGGAAAGGCGATCTATTCTCGAGATTTTTTTTATTTCTTTTATTTTTCTCAATTTCTTGATAATAGTCTTGAGATTTTCTGTATCGTGAACATATATCAGTATTATAGCATGTGTAACTCCTTCAGAAGTTTCGAGATGAAATGAACTAATATTAATATTAAATTCCTGAGAAATTATTGTTGAAATATTATTTATAAGACCCACATTGTCAACAGCAGTAATTTTTATTCCGGCAAGAAAAGAGATAAGTTTTTCTCTTTCCCATTTCGCTTTAACAATTTTATTACCATACCTCGACATTAATTTACTTGCCTGAGGGCAATTGGTTCTATGTACAAATATTGCATCTTTATCATCAAAATAACCAATAACATCATCGCCGGGAATAGGATTACAACAGTCTGCAATGATGTATTTCATATTATTGATGTCAGTATCCAAAATAAGAGATTCTGGTTTATTCCTTACTTTTTCATTTATTGTTTCATTTATTGTTTTCGACTTTTTCACTCTTGAAAATGGCAATCTATATCCGAACAAGGTTCTATCCTCAATTTGAAAACTACTCTTTATTTCTTTCAGACCAATTTTATCAGCAGCAACAAAATAATACAGATCAATTGAACTTGAATATTCAATAAATTCCTGCAATTTCTTTAAATTAGACCCTGAATATTCAATATTCAGATCTTTGAAATATTCTTTCAGTTTTTTGACCCCTTGTGATTTATATTTTTTTCGTTCTTCTTTTATTGAGTATTTTATTCTTGATTTTGCTCTCGCAGTTATAACAAAATTAAGCCTGTCTTCATTCGGAATTTGTTTTTTAGTCGTGATAATCTCAACCTGATCACCACTTTTTAAAACATACTTTACAGGAACCAGTTCATGGTTAATTTTTCCGCCAATACACTGATCACCTATTTGAGTATGAATATTATAAGCAAAATCCAGAACGGTTGATCCTGCAGGAAGATTTTTTAATTCACCTTTTGGTGTAAAAACAAAAATCTCATCAGAAAATAAATTTAGTTTAAAATCAGAAATAAAATCAATTGCATCAGAATCATTACTCTGAAGTAATTCCCGCACCTTTTTTAACCATTCGTCAAGACCACTTTCATCTTCATCAGAATTTTTATATTTCCAGTGAGCTGCATAACCTTTCTCAGCAATTTCATTCATTCTGACTGTCCTTATCTGCACTTCGACCCATCTACCGGTATCACTCATAAATGTTGAGTGCAGCGATTCATATCCATTAGCTTTTGGGAAAGATATCCAGTCACGTAATTGATCAAGTTTAGGGCGATAAAGATCAGTAATTAAGGAATATACTTTCCAGCAATCCGATCTTTCCTTTTCCGGAGAAGTATCAATAATTATTCTAACGGCAAAAAGATCATAAATTTCCTCAAAAGGGATTTCTTTACTTTTCATTTTTTTCCAAATAGAAAAAATTGAATGTTCTTTTGTTTCAATTCTGGCGTTTATTCCATTTTGCGATAATGTTTTCTTTATCGGGAAAACAAATTTATCAATAAATATATTTCTGTCTTTTCTTGTTTTTTTAAACTTCTTCAGAATGGTCTGATAAATATCAGGCTCAGTATATTTTAATACCAAATCTTCGAGTTCGCTTTTTATTACATACAAGCCAAGCCGATGAGCAAGAGGAGCATAAAGAAAACGCGTTTCGGAACAAATCTTCATTTGTTTTTCAAGAGGCATTGCATCGAGTGTACGCATATTATGAAGACGATCAGCGAGTTTAATCAAAATAGCCCTTACATCGTCTGAAAGCGTAAGAAGCATTTTTTTGAAATTCTCAGCTTGCAATGAGGAAGTTGAATAATCAAAAATATCTTCGATTTTTGTAAGTCCATCAATAATTTTTGCAACTTTCTCACCAAACAATCCCTCAATATCTTTAATTGTATAGTCTGTATCTTCAACAACATCATGAAGTAAAGCACATACAATTGATGTAGTTCCCAGTCCGATATCTTCAGCAGCAATGCGTGCAACATCCAAAGGATGATAAATATACGGTTCACCTGTCCGGCGACGCATATCCTTATGAGCTTCAACTGCAACGTCAAAAGCCTTCCGAACCAATAGTTTATCTTTTCCTGTCTTTCTGGTGTACCAAACCTTCAGAACATTTCGATAACGCCGGATTATCTCTTTCTTTTCTATTTCGGGATTAACTTTGTACATTAACTTCTTTTACTAAAACAAAATTACTCAAAAATAGTTAGTATAAATTGTTTTCAATAAAAAGGATGAAAAAAAATCTACTGATATGCAAAGATTTTTTAATTTTGAATGGAATATAATTAATATTAGCTCTATAAGATATTAGAGTGGGTATTGAAAAAAAAGTAAAAAAGCCACAGATTCACTGATGAAAAAGATTGTTTTTTTAATATTATTTCTTCTACTTTGCTTTTATCACGTATCGGCAACACATCAAAGAGCAGCAGAAATTATTTATCGTCATATCAGTGGTTTAACTTACGAAATTAAATTGATCACTTATGCAAATCCCACACCTGCAAACGATTCTCGCGATTTTTTACTTATTAAATTGGGCGACGGAAACGAAATATTAATACCACGCATTATTAAAACTTCTATTGCACCTGATGTTGTTTATAATGTATATCTCGGCACTCATACTTATCCCGGCGTTGGCACTTACTCTTTGACCATGGAAGATCCTAACAGAAATTTCGGAGTTGTCAATATTCCAAATTCAATTGATGTCCCGATTTTTGTGGAAAGTGAATTGGCGATCAACCCATTTCTTGGAATTAATAACTCGGTTCAATTATTGAATCAACCCATTGATTATGGCTGTGTTGATAAAATATTTATGCACAATCCGGGTGCTTATGATGTTGATGGCGATAGTTTATCATACAAACTTGTTGATTGCCGTGGTGCTAATGGAGATGTAATACCGGGGTATATTTTACCAAATGAAGTACTCCCCGACCCACAAAATACTTTTACAATAAATTCGTATAATGGCGATGTCATCTGGGATGTTCCAAATTTACAGGGCGAATTTAATATTGCGTTTATTGTTGAAGAATGGCGAAATGGAGTAAGGATTGGGATGGTTACCCGCGATATGCAGGTAAAGATCACCACTTGCGACGAAAATCCTCCGGTTATTGAAGAAATCCCTGATACCTGTATTTTGGCTGGAAATACTTTAATATTTGATGTTAGTGCTTTTGGTATTGATGGTGATGAAATTACATTAAGTGCAACCGGCGGACCTTTCGAAGTTGGCATTAATCCTGCATCTATTAATCCTGATCCAGCCACAGGAATTGATACAGCTACAACTACTTTCACTTGGGAAACTGCATGCCAGCACGTTCAAAGGCAACCATGGCAGGTTTATTTCAAAGCAGAAGACGATGGTTATCCGGTTAGTCTTGTCGATTTTAAAACTGCAAATATTACTATTGTAGCACCAGCTCCGGAAAATCTGCTTGCCGAAACCCTTGGAAATACAATTCGTCTTTCGTGGGAAAAAAGTATTTGTGAAAATGCTACCGGATATAAAATTTACCGCCGAAACGGATATTATGGTTTTGTTCCGGGCTATTGCGAAACAGGTGTTCCTCCTTATACGGGTTATATTTTTGTTGATGAAATTAATAATGTCAATACAATAAATTATATTGATGATAATCATGGAAGCGGTCTTATCCATGGAATTGATTATTGCTATATGATAACCGCATTATTTTCTGATGGAGCTGAAAGTTACGCCTCCTCAGAAACATGTGCATCATTAAAAAGAGACCTGCCGGTAATTACCAATATCAGTAATGACAGCTCGAATAACCTTAACGGGAATTGTTTTGTTGCATGGTCGAAACCGGTTGATCTTGACACTATTCAATTTCCGGGACCATATATTTATAAAATTTTAAGATCGGAAAGACAAGTTGGAAGCAATTTAGTTCAGATTTCTACAAATTACGGTTTAAATGACACTTTATATTTTGATGAAGAAATTGATCTTAACTCCTCAAATTTTGCCTATAGTTATCGCATTGATCTTTACAGTACTTCATTCGGAGATATAGGTTCATCACATATTGCTTCTTCAATCTTTCTTTCAATTTATGAAACTGATGATGAGTTACAACTCAGCTGGGATTTTAACACTCAGTGGAATAATAATGAATATATAATTTATCGTCGCGAACAAGGACAAACTGAATTTGATTCACTGAATGTTACAAATAAAACTTTTTACAATGATACGGCATTAATAAACGGTGATGAATATTGCTATTATATAAAGGCAATTGGAAGTTATTCTTCTCCGGGTCTAATAGATCCAATAATAAACTTTTCGCAAAAAGCCTGCGGTATTCCGGTTGACAATGTTGCCTCCTGCCCTCCGATATTATCAGTAAGTACAAATTGTGATTTAATTGAAAACAGGTTATCATGGACTAATCCTAATTATACGTGTGCCGATGATGTTACAAAATATTACATCTATTATTCGCCTAATCAATCCTCCGATTTTTCTTTGATCGATTCAACATTACATCCCGACGATACCATTTATTATCATTCAAATCTGGAATCGGTTACTGCTTGTTATGTTGTTACTGCAATTGATTCTGTTGGTAACCAAAGCGACAACAGCAATATAGTTTGCGTTGATTATGATGTTTGTCCTGTTTATAGATTACCAAATGTTTTTACTCCAAATGGCGATGGTCATAACGATTTTTTTGTTCCTTTCCCAAAATCTGTTGCATCAATAGAAAATGTTGCTATGAGTATTTTCAACCGTTGGGGCGTAGTGGTTTATCAAACTACCGACCCTCAAATAAAATGGAACGGGAAAAACCATAAATCCAATCAAGATTGTTCACAAGGAGTTTATTTTTATGTTTGTGATGTTTTTGAAATCACCCTTAACGGACTACAAAAAAGAACTCTTAAGGGGTCGGTTACTATTTTTCGATAGTAAGTGTTGGGGGTTCGGGTTTCCTTTCATTCCATCATTCCAATACTGAGTCCCCTCCGAAAAGTTATTTATTTTGGACTAAAGTCCATAAATACCTAATAATCAATTACCACGCCCTTAAGGGCGTGGTAATTCAAATAATTGATATTACGGGC
Organism: Bacteroidales bacterium; assembly: GCA_030630005.1. GTDB lineage: Bacteria > Bacteroidota > Bacteroidia > Bacteroidales > JAIORY01 > JAIORY01. Next base: position 5,759 of record DAOVNY010000151.1, read on the forward strand.
TTTAGCCAAAATATTTCTTGATTAGTTGACTTTTCGAAGTGGACTCAATACTCCATCACTCCACTCTACAGTTTCATTCCCAAAAAATCTTCATAATTATCC
>DAOVNY010000097.1 GCA_030630005.1 Bacteroidales bacterium
ATGTTGTGGCAAATGTAAAGTTTGCAAAAAAATGTGAAGAAGCCGGAGTTGATGCAGTCGTTGCCGAAGGGTTTGAAGCTGGAGGACATAATGGAATTGAAGAAACAACAAGCATGGTTTTAATTCCGGCAGTAAGAGAGGCTATTTCTATTCCATTGATTGCTGCCGGAGGAATTTCTTCCGGTAAGTCAATGCTTGCCGCGATGATTCTCGGTGCTGACGGAGTACAAATAGGAAGCTGGTTTGCTGCCTCAAAAGAATCATCAGGACACGATAATTTTAAAAAGGAAATTATTAATGCCGGAGATGGTGCTACCAAAGTAACTTTAAAACAACTTATCCCCGTAAGGTTAATAAAAAATAAATTCTTTAATGAAATCCAAAATGCAGAATATGCAGGAGTATCAATCGAAGAATTGAAAAATCTTCTCGGACACGGCAGAGCAAAAAAAGGTATGTTTGATGGTGATATTGATGAAGGGGAACTTGAAATAGGTCAGGTTTCGGGAATGATAAATAAAGTAAAATCAGCGGGAGAAATAATGAAAGAAATTATTAATGAATTTATTGAAGAAACAGGGAAAGATAAAAACTTTGAGTTATAGTAATTAATCAATATTAAATTAACAATAAAAATTGGAAATGATTAATGAACTGAATAGTTACAATACCAAATAATTTTACTTTTGTTTTTTTATTTTAGTAACAACAAATCAATTTATAATATGAATTTTGAATTTACCGAAGAACAATTAATGATTCGAAAAGCAGCAAAAGATTATGCTGAAAGAGAATTAATACAGGACGTTTTGGAACGCGATGCCAAAGCTGAATATCCGACAAGGCATGTAAAAAACCTTGCAGAACTTGGATTTATGGGAATGCTTGTTGACCACAAATATGATGGTGGAGGTATGGATGCAGTTTCTTATGTTCTTGCTATGGAAGAAATTTCTAAGATAGACTCTTCTCTTGGTGTTATTATATCGGTTAATAATTCACTTGTTTGTTATGGAATTGAAAAATACGGTACCGAAGAACAAAAAGAAAAATACTTAAAACCACTTGCGAGAGGCGAAAAGATCGGTGCTTTCCTTTTGTCGGAACCAGAAGCAGGTTCTGATGCAACTTCTCAAAAAACTACTGCCAAAGACAAAGGAGATCATTATATTATTAACGGAGTAAAAAACTGGATCACAAGTGCCAATACTGCTTCAACTTATGTTGTTGCTGCTCAAACATATCCCGAAAAGAGACATCATGGAATAAATGTTTTTATTGTTGACAGAAACTCACAGGGTATTTCTTTAGGTCCTCATGAAGATAAAATGGGAATGCGAAGTTCCGATACACATTCGGTTATGTTTACTGATGTAAAAGTTCCAAAAGAAAATAGAATTGGTGATGACGGATTTGGATTTACATTTGCTATGAAAACTCTTGAAGCCGGAAGAATAGGAATAGCTGCACAAGCAGTAGGTATTGCTGCCGGTGCTTTAGACAGAGCAATTCAATATTCAAAAGAACGTAAAGCTTTTGGAAAAGTGTTGGCAAAACATCAGGCAATAGCTTTTAAAATATCGGATATGGCAGTGAAAGTGGAAAATGCACGAAATCTTTGCCTTAAAGCTGCATGGTTAAAAGATCAGGGAAAACCTTTTGGACTGGCAAGCGCAATGGCAAAACAATATGCAGCCGATATCGCAATGGAAGTTACTACCGAAGCTGTTCAAATATTCGGTGGTTATGGATATGTAAAAGAATATCACGTTGAAAGATTAATGCGCGAAGCCAAACTTACTCAGATATATGAAGGTACTTCCGAAATTCAGAAAATAGTGATTTCAAGAGCATTATTGAAAGACTAAAAACTGTCATTTGTAATTTGATAACAGAGTTTTGTAATTTTGCCAAGATTTTAAAGAGGATATTAAATAAATTATAATAAAAATAACTAATAATGAAGATACTTGTTTGTATAAGTAATGTACCTGATACAACGACAAAAATCAGGTTTAAGGATGATAATACAGCTTTTGATACAACAGGAGTTCAATGGATCATTAATCCATGGGATGAGTTGGCACTTACAAGAGCTATAGAGCTAAAAGAAACTTCAGGTGAAGCAATTGAAAAAATTACAGTTGTTAGTGTCGGACCAAAAACTGCAGAACCAACAATCAGGAAAGCCCTTGCAATAGGAGCTGATGATGCAATTCGTATTGATGCCGAACCAAAAGATGCATACTTTGTTGCAGCTCAATTAGCAGTAGTTGCCAAAGATTATGACATTGTTTTGAATGGTATTGAAGCATGCGATTATAATGGTTCCGCAGTAGGAGGGATGCTATCTGAATTTCTTGAATACCCCTCTGTTTCGGCAGTTTCGAAATTAGAAATTGAAAACGGAGAAATAAAAGTAAGCAGAGAAATTGACGGAGGCACAGAAGTTCTTACAACTCAACTTCCTTTTGTAGCAATAGTTCAGAAAGGTATTGCTAAGGAACCAAGAATTCCTTCGATGAGAGGAATTATGATGGCTCGAAAAAAACCTCTTAATATTGTTGAGGCTGTTGAAGCTGAAGTATTAACAGAGTTTGAAAGTTTTGAACTTCCGCCTGCAAAAGCAGCTTGTAAAATGGTAGATGCTGAAAACGTGAAAGAACTGGTTGATCTTCTTCATAATGAGGCGAAGGTTATTTAAAATCTTAAATCAAAAATCTTAAATCAAAAAAATATGTCAGTATTAGTATATACAGAAAATTGGGATGGAAAATTCAAAAAAGTAAGTTTTGAATTAGTGTCCTATGCAAATGAGATTGCTAAAAAATTAAATACAGAAACTGTTGTTGTTTCTATCGGTGATGTTGCCAAAGATGAATTAAAAAAACTTGGCGGATACGGAGCAGTGAAAATCATTAATGTAAATGATGAAAAATTAAAAACTCTCGCAAATCAGCCTTATGCAAAAGTTATTTCACAAGTTGCCGAAAAAGAAGATGCTAAAGTGGTAATTTTTGCACATAATAATACCGGAAAAGCCGTAGCTCCAAGAGTATCTGTAAAGTTAAAAGCCGGATTAGTTACAGGTGTAGCTTCATTGCCTTCAAATTACGATCCGTTTACCGTGAGTAAAAAAGCCTTTACCGGTAAAGCTTTTGCAAATGTTAAAGTTAATTCAGATGTAAAGATCATCACCCTGTTTCAAAATTCATTTAAGTTAATCGAAACGGATAATAAAGTAAATATCGAAGATTTTAATGTTGAAATTGCCGATGGTGATTTTAAAACTAAAGTTGAACAAGTTAATAAAGTTACAGGAAAACTTTTATTGACTGATGCCGAAATTGTTGTTTCAGGCGGGAGAGGAATGAAATCTCCTGAAAATTGGGGACCTCTCGAAGAACTTGCGGAATTACTTGGTGCTGCGACAGCTTGTTCGCGACCTGTTTCTGATGAAGAATGGCGATCTCACGATGAGCATGTTGGTCAGACCGGAAAAATAATTGCTCCAAATCTTTATTTTGCACTTGGTATCTCAGGAGCTATTCAGCATCTTGGCGGAGTGAGTTCTTCAAAACATATAGTTGCAATTAATACTGATAAAGATGCACCTATATTCGAAGCTGCAGATTATGGTATCGTTGGTGATGTTCAAAAAATTCTTCCCGAATTGAATGCTGCGATCAAGGAGATGAAAGAAGCAGAGAATTAGGATTAATTAATAATAAAAATTTCTTAACAATAAAATAAAAAGCTTGTAAATTGCACCTGTCATTCCGATGACTGAAAGGAATCCGTATGGAGGACGAAGGACGAGGGAACTCCATCGTTTCTGCACCTCTGCCGGCAAATTACTTCTGCTGGCGGAGTGCAAAATAGCCGGTATGTGATGTTGTCGGCGAATTACTACTCGTCGGGAGGAATGTAAAAGTTCTTTGAATTAAAATCTCGTACTTAAAAACTCCCTTAAATGTATGTGTTCAATGCCTTCAATATTTCCTCCGGAGGGTTTATCTAAGCTCACTACCATCTTTCTATGATTGTCTTTTATTTTCAAAAGGTTGCCAAATTCCCTTTCACGTGTTTTATTATCGGGGATTAAATAAGCGCACTGAATATAAATTAACTATACTTAAAATATAATTAAAAAAATGTTCTATATTAACTATACTTAAAATACTATTCAAAAATGAATAACAAATTAAAAACAATACTTTGCCTTGAGAAATTTTATATAGAGCACATCCTTTGTAGCAACTTATCTTCTTTCCAGCCATCTCGAGAAAAACACATCATAAACATAAAAAATTTCACCCTTTTTGTAAATAAGTTCTTTTTCAAGTAATGCATTTATTCCTCTGCGAACAGTACTGGGATTGCTTAAATTATGCTTTCTGATAAATGATGAACCGGATATTTTGTTAACACCGGATTCTTTTGCTATTGCAGTAATAAGTTTCCATTGTTGTGATGTAAGCAGATTTCTGTATTCAAAATAGTATGCTTCATTTTCTTGTAATATTTCATGGAATATTTGTTTAAGAACTTCTTTGTCAATTTGTTTTCTTTCTGAACTTACTATCTTATTGCATAAATACTGCACATAAAAAGTATGTCTTTTGGTCCACTCTAATATTAATGGTATTACATCATTTTTACAAATAATTTTTTGTTCTTCAAATTTTGAGTCAATGAAATTTTGATATGATTCAGTTGAAATTTCTTCTAAATGCATTAATTCAGTACTTTGGTAAAATGGTCTTTTTGCATTAGTAAAAATATTAGCCAAAAGATGTTTATCACTTCCTGAAAAAATAAAATTCACATTTTGAAGAGATTGGATATTATTTCGCATTAAGGCCTCAACATTTAAACCTGCATAATTTGTAATTTGTTGAAATTCATCAATTGCTATTACTATTTTCTTTTCAGAGCTTCTGTTTTGTAAAAAGCGAAATAAATCATCCAAAGTATTTTTCCCCATTTGTTCATTATCAACATAAAATGATAAGGAAGGAGTTCCTGTTAAATTATCATAAGTTATTGTCGGTCTTATACTTTGAATAAATTCACTTGTTTTTCTTTTTAATTTCTCAGAAAAAGTTTCTTTTATTTGAAGTAAGACTGTTCCAAATTTATTTATAAAATCCGATAATGAAGTGGTGTCGTAAATGTCGAGATAAATTGTATCAATTTCATTTGTTTTATGTAATTGATTAAGAACATGGTGTATCAAACCGGTTTTACCCATTTTTCTTATCGAAGAAAGGGTTAAATTTCGTTGATTATTTATCGCAGAGATTATTCTTTTTGTTTCTTTTTCGCGGTCGCAAAAAAACTCCGGACTAACGTAATTCTTTATAATAAATGGATTCATGACGAAAGATTTTCTGCAAATATATGAAACATTTTGTTTAAAACAAAATGTTTAAAACAAAATGTTTAAAACAAAATGTTTCATTATTTTTTGGATAGGTAATGCTTGACGGTGAAATGCAAATAAATGGGATGTCACTCAGTCGCTGCGCTCTTTCCATACGGATTGCTTTCTGTCATCGGAATGACAATTGCAAGTAATTAACTTTTTTATTCAGGCTTATAAACCCAAGCCCAAGCTCACCAATTCCGCGATATCATAATTCTTTATTTCACCTTCTTTGTTTTTGTATTTGATTCCGTCTGTCATCATTGTCATGCAAAAGGGGCAGGCTGTAGCTACAATATCAGCACCGGTTTCAATAGCTTCTTCTATTCGCTCGATAAAGATTTCCTTATCGCCTTCTTCGGCTTCTTTAAACATCTGTCCGCCTCCGGCACCGCAACAAAGGGCAAATTCTTTATTGTGTTTCATTTCAATTTGTATTGAAGGGATTGTATTTAAAACCTTTCTTGGAGCTTCGTATTCATCATTTCCTCTGCCTAAATAGCAAGGATCATGAAAAGTTATTTTCTTTTCTTTGAAAATATCAGAATCTATTTTCAGCTTACTTTCTTTTATTAGATCCCTTAAAAATTGTGTGTGGTGTATAACTTCATAATTCCCGCCATATTCGGGATATTCATTTTTAAGAGTATTAAAATCGTGAGGATCACAAATGATGATTTTATTAACTTCATAAGCATTCAGCATTTCAATATTGGTCATAGCCTGCATTTGAAAAAGCATTTCGTTACCTGCCCGTCGTGCAACATCACCGCTATCCGATTCTTCGGTTCCAAGAACGGCATAATCAATTTTAAGATGATTGAGAATCTTAACAAATTCACGGCTTACTTTTTTATATCTGTCATCAAAAGCACCTGCCGAGCTTACCCAGAAAAGATATTCTGGCTTTTTGTCTTCATTGAATTTATCAGCGAGAATTGGAACTTCAAGTCTTTCTGCCCAAAGCATCCTGTCTTCAGGAGAAAATTGCCATGGTGCTCCGTTATTTTCAATATTTGTAAACATTGTATTTATTAGAGCAGGTGCAGACGATTCCTCTAAAACAGAATATCTGCGCATTTCAAGTATTACCGCCAATGGCTCAATATTTACAGGACATTCAATTGCACAGGCATTACAAGTTGTACATGCCCATAATTCTTCCTGAGTGATGAAATCAAATAGGTCTTTTTTATTGATCAATCCTTTTCTTGTGTTTCTTTTGCTAAGAAATTCAAGACGATCACGAACATCCATCATAATTTTTCGTGGTGATAGTTTTTTACCGGTAATATTTGCAGGACATCTTGATGTACATCTCCCACATTCGGTACATGTATAAGAATCCATTAGATTTTTCCATGTGAGGTCTTTGATATCTTTTGCACCAAAAATAACTTCTTCAGCATTTTCTTCATCCGGTTGTGACTCAAATGATTCATCAAGCATTAACTTTACTTCTTTGGTAATAGAGGGCATATTAGTCATTTGGGCTTTTGGTTCCAGCCTTGTATAATAAACATTTGGAAAGGCAAGAAAAACATGAAAATGCTTTGAGTAAGGAATATAATTTAAAAACATTAAAACTCCAATTATATGAAACCACCATCCAAAACGCTCTAAAAATATCAATGTACCGGTTGATAATCCGTCAAGTAAAGGAATAACTAAACTGCTTAACGGAAACGCACCAACTTTTACGTAATGGTCAACAGCACGATCCTGTAATATACTGTCGCTGGCATTCATTATCAAGATGGCACTCATTAAAAAAACTTCTGTAATAAGAATAATAGCTGCATCTGAACGAGGCCATAATGTCATTTCTTTATTCCAAAACCTTTTAACTTTAAATAAATTACGGCGTGCCAGAAAAATAATACAGGCAATAATTACAGACAAAGCGAAAAATTCAAACGTAGAAATAAGTATAGTATATATTGATCCTGAAAAGGAAAATAATCTATGACTCCCATAAATTCCGTCTATTAATATTTCCAACATCTCAATGTTTACAATAATAAAGCCAACATAAACAAAAATGTGCAAAATACCTGATATTGGACGAGAGACCATCTTAGATTGAAAAACGGCAACGTTGAACATTAATTTCCACCTTTTTAGTTTTTTGTCTCTTAAATTAACTTTTTTCCCAAGATTGATACTGCGTGAAATAACACTCACATTTCTGTAAAAAAACAAAATTGCGAATAATAGAAGTATAATAAAAATTATGTTAGGAATCATAGATGATTATTTATAGAATTAGTACTAAAATTTGAATTAATAATGTTTGCTAAATTATAAAAATATAATATATGGTTTTATAAAAGATTTAAAGAATAAATTTTTATTTTACATTTGCATAATAAAATATTTGTTATTTATTTATGAAGGAGAAAAAAATATATAAACTTAAAAACCATATCAGGATTGTAACAGCAGCTTCATTATTTGATGGGCATGATGCCGCAATTAATATTATGCGTCGGATTATTCAAGCGAGTGGTGCAGAAGTTATTCATCTCGGGCATAATCGTTCGGTACAAGAAATTGTTGACTGTGCCATACAAGAAGATGTTCAGGCAATTGCAATTACTTCCTACCAAGGAGGGCACATTGAGTTTTTTAAATATATGTATGACTTATTAAAAGAAAGAGGATGTCAACATATCAGGATTACCGGTGGTGGTGGTGGTGTAATTCTTCCTGATGAAATAAAAGAATTGCATGATTATGGAATTACCCGTATATATTCGCCTGATGATGGTAGAAAAATGGGTTTACAGGGAATGATTAATGATACACTTAAAATAGCAGATTTCCCGACAGGTAAAAACATCAATGTTAAAATTGAAGATATTGAGAATAGAAATATTAATTTAATAGCCCATACTATTTCTGCTGCCGAAAATTTTCCCGAAGAAATAAAAGACATTCTTGAAAAATTAAGAAATAATGCTAAAAAGAAAAAATCTCCGGTTATTGGAATTACCGGTACAGGTGGTTCGGGAAAATCTTCTCTTGTTGATGAGATAGTAAGAAGATATCTCGAAGATTTTGAAGATAAAACTATTGCGATAATTTCTGTGGATCCTTCAAAACGAAGAACAGGAGGTGCTTTACTTGGTGACAGAATCCGTATGAATTCTATCAATAATCCGAGAGTTTATATGCGTTCGTTGGCAACAAGGCAATCCAATCTTGCTATGTCGAAATATGTTAAAGATGCAGAAAGTATAGTTCAGGCAGCAGGTTTTGATCTTATCATTCTCGAGACATCGGGAATCGGACAATCGGATACTGAAATCATTGA
>DAOVNY010000011.1 GCA_030630005.1 Bacteroidales bacterium
GAACGGGAATTATCTGAAAATGATCTTATGATCTGCAACGAAAAAGAAGGAATGTGTATCGGAGGTGTTTTCGGTGGAACAAAATCGGGAGTTACTGAAAGTACAAAAAACATTTTTCTTGAATCGGCATATTTTGATCCTACATCAATACGAAAAACATCAAAATACCACGGGTTGCAAACAGATGCTTCGTTCAGATTTGAACGCGGTGCTGATCCTCAAATCACAACTTACGCTTTGAAAAGAGCTGCTATTTTGATAAAAGAAATTGCAGGAGGAGAAATTTCATCTGATGTTGTTGATGTTTATCCCGAAAAGATTGAAAAATGGATCATCAACATTCTTTATAAAAATGTTGATCGCCTTATCGGGAAAGAAATTGACAGAACTGTTATCAAAAATATACTTCAAGACCTTGACATAAAAATAATAAATGAAACTGAAAAAGGGCTTAAATTATTGATCCCTACTTTTAAAGTTGATGTTACTCGCGAAGCTGATATTATTGAAGAAATACTAAGGATTTACGGATATAATAATATTGAAATCCCATCCAAAGTTAAATCGTCTTTATCTTTCAGATCGAAACCGGACACTGAAAAACTTCAAAATTTAATTTCAGATCAACTTACTGATAACGGATTTTTTGAGATCATAAATAACTCTCTCTCAAACTCTGATTATATCAAAAAAAGTCCTGTTCTTGATGAAAAAAATAATGTTAAAATATTGAATCCTATAAGTCGTGATCTGGATATTTTGCGACAAACCTTGCTTTACGGAGGATTGGAATCAGTTGCATACAATCTTAACAGGAAAATATCAGATATTAAGTTTTATGAATTTGGCAAAATATATCTGTTAAATAAGGCTGAAAAGAAAAATGATGCTTTATCAAAATATTTTGAAGAAAAACACCTTACTCTTTTCCTTTCGGGAAGAAAAAATGCGGATAGCTGGAAAGATAAAGATAGTGATTTCGATTTCTTTGATCTTAAAATATTTGTAAATAATATTTTAAAACGATTAAGAATAGATATTAACAAACTTGATATAAGCAGCAAAATTTCTGAGGCTTTTTCAGAAGGATTGATATACACACACAACAATAAAAAGTTAGTTGAATTTGGATCTGTTGCAGCTAATATTTTAAATGATTTTGATATTAAACAAGAGGTTTTTTATGCTGACATTAATTGGGACTTTGCCATAAACCTAATCAACAAATTGCAGACCCAATACCGGAAAGTTTCAAAGTTTCCTGCTGTTAAACGCGATCTCGCATTATTAATCAATAAAAATGTAACTTTTGAAGAAATAGAAAAGCTGGCATTTCAAACTGAACGACATTTGCTGAAATCAATTAAATTGTTTGATGTTTTTGAAGGAGAAAAAATTGGAAAGGAGAATAAATCTTATGCCGTAAGTTTTATTCTTCAAAATCCCGAGAAAACATTAACCGATAAAATAATTGACAAAACAATGAATAAGTTTATCAAAGTTTTTGAAGAAAAATTAAATGCAAAAATCAGATAAATGTTTTGTAAAAATTATAAACTTTTATCTATCTTGCACACCCATTTATAAAAAATCCTAATTATTTATTAATTTATTAATTATTGATATGACTGAAAACAACAAAATTAAGTATTCTGTAAGCCCCGAAAGCGAAAAATTTCCTATTCCAAAACAAGAAGAATATGCAGCCGAATTAAAGCAGGTTGAAGAGAAAGTAATTAAAGCCCGCAGCGAAGGCAAAGAAATTGTCGTGGTTATGGGAGTTGGTTTTGTAGGTGCTGTAATGGCAGCAATAGTAGCCGACACAAAAGACAAAAACGGAAACAACAGTAAATTCGTTATCGGCGTACAACGCCCCAGTGAACGAAGCTATTGGAAAATTCCGGTTCTTAATCAGGGAAGATCACCTGTAAAAGCAGAAGACCCCGAAGTTGATGAATTAATTTCACGTAGTGTTCTTGACAAAAAAACACTTATTGCCTCTTACAATAGCGATTGTATTCAATTTGCCGATGTTATTGTTGTGGATGTTCAGTGTGATTTTACAAAAAAAGAACTCGGAAAAATGAAAACCGGTGAGGCAGATATGGCAGCTCTTGAAGCCACTCTGAAAACCTTAGGACAAAAAATGTCTGAAGAATGTCTTGTTCTTATTGAAACAACTGTGGCACCCGGAACTACCGAATTTGTTGCTTGGCCGATTTTGAAAAAAGAATTTAAAAAACGTGGACTTAAAGCCGTTCCGCAACTTGCACATAGTTTCGAACGTGTAATGCCCGGAAAAGAATATGTTTCAAGCATCAGAGATTTCTGGAGAGTATGTTCAGGCTGCGATAAAGTCGCCCGTGATAAAGTTGAAAAATTCTTGCATGAAGTATTAAATACCAAAGAATTTCCTCTAACTGTAATGGACAGACCAATAGAATCTGAGACTACAAAAATCGTAGAAAATTCATACCGAGCCACAATTTTAGCATATCTGAACGAATGGAGCATATTTGCTGAAAGGAATGGTGTTGACATTATAAAAGTTATTAATGCAATAAAAATGCGTCCCACACACAGTAATATGATTTTTCCTGGTCCCGGAATCGGTGGATATTGTCTGCCAAAAGACGGAGGACTTGGTTACTGGGCATATAAACATATTCTTGGATTTAGCGATGGTGATGAAATATTCAAGATCACTCCTACTGCCATCGACATCAATGATACAAGATCATTGCATGTTGCGGAATTAACACGAGACGGACTTAGAAATATGTCACGATATATTGCCGGATCTGATGTATTGCTTTGCGGTGCCAGTTATCGTGAGGATGTTGGAGACACAAGATACAGCGGAAGCGAGATGGTGATAAGAAAATTGACAGAGATGGGAGCAGAAATGTATGTTCATGATCCTTACGTTGAACACTGGTACGAATTTGAATCTCAGGAAACTTATCCCGCACCCGGACAATCATGGTCGAGATTTTTCAGAAATCAGGATCATTTAAATGAGCTTCGCGTTCAGAAAGACCTTAAGAAAGCTCTCAAAGGAATGGAAGCTGTTATTTTTGCAGTTCCTCACGAAGAATATCTAAATCTTTCACCTGATGATATTTTTAAATGGGCAGGACAAACAATAACTGTTGTTGATTGTTTCGGCATTTTATCTGATGAACAAATAAAAAGATATTTTGAACTTGGATGTGAAGTAAAAGCCCTCGGACGAGGTCATATTCAACGAATTAAGAAGGAGCTTTTGAAAAATAAATAATCAATCTTCGTTTTCTGGTTTTGAAGACAAATCCTCCAGATTTTAAAAATCTGGAGGATTTTCAATAAATCAAACAAAAGTTTTCATATATTTTTGTAATTTTACATCATTAAAATAATATTGAATATTTTCAGTTTTTAATTGAAAGTATCTGTAACAATGGAAATTCAATCGATAAAACAACGCTTTGGGATAATTGGAAATTCACCATTTCTTAATCAAGCTATTGACGTTGCCCGTCAGGTAGCACCAACTGATATTACAGTGCTTATTACAGGAGAAAGCGGAACAGGAAAAGAAGTTTTTCCAAAGATCATTCATCAATTAAGTGCCAGAAAACATGGGGCATATATTGCCGTAAACTGTGGTGCAATACCTGAAGGTACTATTGACTCCGAATTATTTGGTCACGAAAAAGGTGCTTTTACCGGCGCACATGATTCCAGAAAAGGATATTTTGAAGTTGTGAATGACGGAACAATTTTTCTTGATGAGATTGCTGAATTACCTCTGTCAACACAAGTAAGATTGCTCAGAGTGCTCGAAAACGGTGAATTTATGAAAGTCGGCTCTTCAAAAGTTATCAAAACGAATGCTCGTATTATTGCAGCCTCAAATGTCAATATCCCCCAGACTATTAGAGAGGGTAAATTCAGACAAGATCTGTATTACCGGTTAAATACGGTACCTATACATATTCCTCCTTTACGGAAAAGAAAAGAAGATATATTGTTGTTGTTCAGAAAATTTGCTTCCGACTTTGCCGAAAAATACCGTATGCCAAACATACAACTTGATGAAGAAGCAAAAAAACTTTTTCAGAATTATCGCTGGCAAGGGAATATCAGAGAGCTAAAAAACATTACTGAGCAAATATCAATTATTGAAAAAAACAAAGAAATAGACGCAAATACACTTCGTAATTATCTTCCTTCAGGACAATTTAATGAGTTGCCGGTTTTATATAAAAGAGAAGATATAAATAAAGAAATTTCTGAGAGAGATATTCTTTACAAGGTTCTTTTTGACATGAAAAAAGATATTACTGAACTTAAAAAAGTTGTCGTTGATATTTTACAAGATGAAAATGTTTCAAAAAACATTCAAAAAGATAAAACCCGGATAATCAAACAGTTTTACGAAGATTTTGATGATAACAATAAAATTGAAATTCAACAAAATTACAATGAAACCGTAAGTGAACCAATTCAGCATTCAGAAGTAATGGATGAGAATTTATCCTTACAAAAAACAGAAATTGATCTTATTAATAAAGCACTTAACAAACATAATGGTAAACGCAAAGATGCGGCTAAAGACCTTGGTATCTCTGAAAGAACGTTATACAGAAAGATCAAAGAATATAATATAAGTTGATTTTTTATGATCAGAAAAATAAGTAAAATCATATTTTTTTTTTCCGCCTTAACATTTTTATTGAGCGGATGCGGGATATATTCATTTACAGGAGCTTCTATCCCTCCGGAAGCAAAAACTGTTTCAATAAAATATTTTCCCAACAATGCTTCATTGGTCGAACCAACTTTAAGCCAAATATTTACCGATGCTCTTAAAGATAAATTTGTTTCACAAACTACACTAATTTTAGTTCAAAAAAACGGCGACCTGAGACTGGAAGGCGAAATAACCGGATATTCAACTAAACCTATTGCAATTACCGGAGATCAAACAGCGGCATTAAACCGGCTTACAATTACGATAAAAGTAAAATATGTTAATACCTTTGACGAAACAAAAAACTTTGAATCACCATTCAACAGATACGAAGATTATCCAAGCAGTAAAAATCTTTCAGATGTTCAGGAAACATTGATTACACAAATAAACGAAATGCTTATTGAAGATATATTTAACAAAGCAGTAGTAAATTGGTAACATAAAAATATGAACAGACAGCAATTTATAAATTATATTAAATCACCTAAGGAACTTTCTGATGAAAGCATCGGTTCTCTGAAATCTCTTGTCAGGGATTTTCCTTATTGTCAATCTGCTGAGATATTATTTATTCTTAATTTATTTAAAGACGAAAATATCAATTTTTATAATCAACTGAAAATTACCGCTGTATATGCTCAAAGTCGCAATATTCTCAGAAAGCATCTTGATTCTTTAACAACATCAGCAAAAAAACCCATCATTTTACCTGATGAATTTTCATCCACAACAAATCAAAAAACAGGATCAAAAACAAAGTTTTCCAATAGTGAAACATTAGAAAAAGATATTTCAAAAATTGAAAAATTAAAAAAGATAATTGATGAAAGACTCGCTGAGATTGATACGGAGCAAAGAAAAAAAACAACATCAGCGAAAGATTCAGTAAATAAAAAAACAGAAAGTGTTTCTGAAAATAATGATCAAAAATCGAAAATTGAATTAATAGATGAATTTATACATAATAATCCATCAATAACTCCAAACAAGTTAGAATTCTATAATCCCATTGATGAAGCAAAGCAAAGCATAGTAGATGAAATAAATATTGTAAGTGAAACTCTTGCCAAAATATACACGGATCAAAAGTTTTTTTCTAAGGCTATAAAAATTTATGAGAAATTGATCTTGAAATTTCCAGAAAAAAATAGTATCTTTGCAGCCCAAATCAAAAAAATAAAGGGATTTAGCAAATAACCCACTGTTTTGCATATATTTAAAACATGGTATTTTGTTTATTTCCAAAGAAAAATAAAAAATAATCTAAAAAAGCAAAAAAAATGGGTGCATATATTTTAATTTCTGTATTGATCCTTATAACTTGTATATTATTAATTTTGGTTGTATTGGTTCAAAATTCAAAAGGTGGTGGACTTGCTTCAAATTTTGCAGGTTCAAATCAATATATGGGTGTTAGAAAAACGGCTGATTTCCTTGAAAAATCAACATGGACACTGGCAATTATATTACTTGTTCTCAGCTTGTTTTCAATCTTTGTAATTCCAAGAAATCAGGGAATTGACCGTTCTGTTGATACCGAATTAATTCAACCTATGGAATCGCCAACACAACCAATTACTGATTACGAACTCCCTCCAACAAAGAAATAAAAAATATAATTAGTACTTAAAGTGAACTAAAGTTAAGAGTGCCTAAAGTTATTTAAATTGTCAGAATGTCATAATATTCTGACATTTTTTTTTGTTTTATGGCTTGGCACAAAATATGCCAACAAAAACTCAAAGCAATAGAAATATAAATTTTGTTAAACTAATAAAAATAATAGAAAATGTCAAAATTGAATATCAAACCATTAGCAGATAGAGTTCTTATTGAACCTTCTCAAGCTGAAGAAAAAACTGCAGGCGGTATCATTATTCCTGATACAGCAAAAGAAAAACCACTGAAAGGTAAAGTTGTAGCAGTTGGAAACGGAAAAAAAGACGAACCAATGACAGTTAAAGTTGGCGATTTTGTTCTTTACGGGAAATATGCCGGAACTGAAATTTCAATTGAAGGTAATGATTACCTTTTCATGAATGAATCGGATATTTTAGCAATTATCTAATTTTAAAAATAATTAATATTTAAAACATTATAAAAATGGCAAAAGACATTATATTTGACTTAAAAGCAAGAGACGCACTAAAAAAAGGCGTTGACAAACTATCGGATGCAGTAAAAGTTACTTTAGGACCAAAAGGTCGTAATGTAATTCTTGAAAAATCATTTGGTGCACCGACAATCACAAAAGACGGTGTTACCGTTGCAAAAGAAATCGACCTTAAAGACCCTATTGAAAATATGGGTGCTCAGATGGTGAAAGAAGTTGCATCAAAAACAAATGACATTGCAGGTGACGGTACAACTACTGCCACAGTATTAGCTCAGGCAATTATTCAAACCGGACTAAAAAATGTTACTGCAGGTGCAAACCCAATGGACCTTAAAAGAGGCGTTGATAAAGCTGTAAAAGTTGTTATTGAAAGTTTAAAATCACAATCACAGCAAATTGGCGACAGAAGTGAAAAGATCATTCAGGTTGCTTCTGTTTCGGCTAACAACGATATGTTTATCGGTAAACTTATTGCCGAAGCAATGGAAAAAGTTAAAAAAGAAGGTGTTATCACAATTGAAGAAGCAAAAGGAATTGATACTTATGTTGAAGTAGTTGAAGGTATGCAATTCGACAGAGGTTACATTTCTCCATACTTTGTAACAAATACAGAGAAAATGGAAGCCGAATTCGAAAATCCTTACATTCTGATTTATGACAAAAAAATCTCAGCAATGAAAGACCTTCTTCCAATTCTTGAAAAAGCCGCTCAATCGGGAAGAGGACTTATTATTATTTCAGAAGATATTGAAGGAGAAGCTTTGGCAACATTAGTTGTTAATAAAATCAGAGGTTCGCTTAAAGTTGCTGCTGTTAAAGCTCCGGGCTTTGGTGACAGAAGAAAAGAGATGCTCGAAGATATTGCAATCTTAACAGGTGGAACAGTTATTTCAGAAGAAAAAGGATATAAACTTGAAGATGCTGATATTTCTCACCTTGGCGAAGCTGAAAAAATTACTATCGACAAAGACAATACAACTATTGTAGCCGGAAAAGGTAACAAAGCTGATATTGACGGAAGAGTTGGACAAATTAAAGCACAAGTAGAAACTACTACTTCCGATTATGACAAAGAAAAACTACAAGAACGTCTTGCAAAGTTAGCAGGCGGTGTAGCTGTGATTTACGTTGGAGCTGCGAGTGAAGTTGAAATGAAAGAGAAAAAAGATCGTTTTGATGATGCATTAAATTCTACAAGAGCTGCTATTGAAGAAGGAATTGTACCGGGTGGTGGAATTGCTTATATTAGAGCAATTGATGATTTTAAAAACATTAAAACTGAAAATGACGATGAAGAAACCGGTGTTGCAATCATAAAAAGAGCACTCGAAGAACCACTTCGTCAAATCGTTGAAAATGCAGGAATGGAAGGTTCTGTAGTAGTTCAGAAAGTAAAAGAAGGTAAAGGCGATTTTGGTTTTAATGCAAGAAAAGATGTTTATGAAAATTTGTTCGAAGCCGGAATTATTGATCCTGCAAAAGTTACACGCGTTGCACTTGAAAATGCTGCTTCTATCGCAGGTATGTTATTAACTACCGAATGTGTTGTTGCAGAAAATAAAGATGATGCAGACAACAACCCAATGCCGGGCGGAATGCCTCCCGGAGGTATGGGCGGAATGCCGGGAATGATGTAAAAAACATTTCTTTATATATTTCAACCCCTCTTTTTTTCAGAGGGGTTTTTTTTATGTATATTTGTTTGTTGAAACGATGCTTTTGCAAAACACATCTTTTAAAATAATTATAGAATTTATCCAATGACAGAAGAAACAAAAAAAGATATACGAAAATATACTCTTGATGAGTTAAATGACTTTTTTATCAGTAACGGTGAAAAAGCTTTCCGTTCAAAACAGGTTTATGAATGGCTATGGAAAAAATCTGTCACTTCTTTTGATGAAATGACAAACCTGTCGAAAAAAACGAGAAGTCTGCTTATTGACAATTTTATCATTAAATCAGTAAAAATCAAACAGCAGCAGAAAAGCTACGACGGTACAATTAAAATAGTTTTCGAGCTTTACGATGGCAAAACTGTTGAAGGAGTAATGATTCCTTCAGAAAAAAGAGCAACAGCTTGTATTTCATCTCAGGTTGGTTGTGCACTTGGATGCACTTTTTGTGCAACAGGAAAATTAGGATTTATTAGAAACCTTGAATTTGATGAAATATACGATCAGGTTGCTTTAATATCAAAATTAGCCACCGAAGAACTTGACCTTAAATTATCGAATATCGTTTACATGGGAATGGGTGAACCACTTCTGAATTACGATAATGTTATGAAATCTATTGATATTATCACCTCAGAAAATGGTCTCGCTATGTCACCTCAACGAATTACCGTTTCAACAGCAGGAATCAGCAAAATGATAAAACAACTTGGCGATGATAATATTAGATTTAATCTTGCAATTTCGCTTCATACAGCCAATAATAATAAGCGAAACGAAATAATGCCAATCAATAAACAAAACTCAATTACTGATCTTATTGAAGCAATAAAATATTTTCACGAAAAAACAAATAATAGAATTACATTTGAATATATTCTTTTCAAAAATTATAATGACTCTATTGATGATGCAAACGAATTAGCTGCATTTTGTAAAAATTTTCCTGTCAAAATCAACGTTATTGAATATAATAAAGTAGTTGACACCCCTTTCAGAAGAGCTGACAAATTACATACTGAAGAGTTCGTCAAACTTCTCGAAAGTAAAAACCTGATTGTAAATGTTCGCAAAAGTCGTGGAAAGGATATTGATGCTGCTTGCGGTCAACTTGCTAATAAATTTAGTGTTTAAAAATTCGGAATAAAAATATATATTTGTAAAAAACATTATTATTAATTTAATGGCAAGACATCTATCATGAACACAAATAACAAACATCTGTTTTTTCTGTTTTCTTCTTTTCTTTGTTTGTTATTATTTTCCATGACAATCAATGCTCAGGAAACAAGGATTGTTAAATTATTGCAAGCTGACAAGCTTATAGGTCTTAATAAATCCGGCGAGGAAATTAATATTTTAACAGGAGATGTAGAACTTGAACATGATAGCACATTATTTTATTGCGACAGTGCTAATCTTTACAAAACCACAAATACACTTGACGCCTTTGGCAACATACATATTATAGCCAACGATTCGGTGGATATTTATGGGGACATTCTTTATTATGATGGAAATACAAAGATTGCAGAAATACATAATCATGTTAAATTAATTGACAATAAAGCAACTTTAACAACCGACCATCTTAAATATTATCGGAAAACAAAAATTGCTTATTACTACACCGGTGGGAAAATTATTGATAAAGAAAATCAATTAACCAGTCGGGTTGGTTATTATTACACCGATAAAAAAGAATTCTTTTTTAAAGACAGTGTTGTTGTTATTAATCCTGATTATATTATGTATTCGGATACTTTGATGTACAATACCAAAACCGAAACCATATATTTTAAAGGACCATCAGAGCTTGAAGGAGAAGATGTATTTATGTATTGTGAAGACGGCTGGCACGACACACAAAAGGACATTTCGCTATTAAAACTCAATGCACTTCTTACTCATAAACACAATTCCCTTTACGGAGATACTATTTTTTATGATAAAGAAAAAGGATATGGCAAAGCAATTAATAATATTACTATTTCCGACACAATAAAAGATGTAATAATTAAAGGAAACATTGCCGAGTACTTCAAGGAAAAGAGATTTTCTTACATCACCGACAGTGCGACTGCAATTTTTATTGATGATACTGACTCATTGTTTTTACATTCCGACACTATTAAAGTTGTTTTTGATTCAACTGAAAAGGCAAAAACATTATTTGCATATTACAAAACAAACTTTTACAGGGAAGGTATGCAAGGCATGTGCGACTCACTTGTGTATGAAATGGAGGACTCAACAATTATTATGTATAAAAGTCCTGTTTTGTGGACTGAAGAAAACCAACTTTCGGCTGATTCAATAAAGATCGTTACCGAAAATAACCAAATTGATTCTGTTGCATTTTTTAATTCAGCTTTTATTATTTCGCAAGATGACACCAATAAATTTAATCAGGTGAAAGGCAAATTAATAGTAGCTTATTTTAAAGATAATGAAATAAAAAAACTCACGGTAAACGGAAATTCTGAAAGCATTTATTTTGTACGAGATGAAAAAGAAAATTTAACAGGTATCAAAAAAGCTGTTTCATCAAATATACTTATCTTTTTCGAAAACCGTAAAATACAAACCATCACTTACATTGGAAATCCAAAAACACCAATGTATCCGCCAAAAGACCTCTCACCAAAAGATATAAAACTTAGAAATTTTATCTGGCTTGATGATAAAAGACCAAAATCTAAAACAGATATTTACATAAGATAGTTTCAAGATTGTATTAATCGCTACACAACACTATACCGATTATTATCAAATGTAAATTTTCCCAACTAAAACTGTCCATAACCTAATACCAAAGCACATATAAAATATGGGGTATTACCTTTGGCATAAGCATCCTTAAACTTCACTATCTTACTATAACCTCCTTCAAATTTTATACTAAAATAACCGGCAGAAGGTCCAGCATAATAAGCATTGGGATATTTAAAATCCAATATTTTTACCTCCGTATGCAATCCTGCTCCATAAGTAAATGAATTAAACACTTCATATTCCAGATCACTATCTTCAGGATTATCATAACGATTACTCATTAAAAAACTTCCGGAAATAGAAACATATGGTGCAACATGAAAGCTGTTATTTCTAATAAGAAAATATCCTGTTTTCAAGCCTGCATCTAAGTAATTAAACGATTCATTTTTTTCAAAATTCAAAGTATCAAAATATGAAGCAGCTGAGAAAGGTATCTGAAGTTTTAAACCTGATCCATGCAAATACAAAGATGTAAACAATTTATTAATATTAATATCCATTCCCATATTGTATGATACACCATTGGAAAAAAAATTTGACAAGTCATCTGTCGTAAATATCATACCTGAACCAAAAGCAAAACTCCATGCTGCTTTTATTTTCTTTTTGGGTAAAAAACTTTTAATGAAACTATCATATTCTGAACCCTTAAATTCCTTTTTTATTGAATTTAACTTAGCATTATAATCTTTAATTAATTCTCCTTCCCTAATATAATATAAAATGAACTCAATAATTTTTTTTGCATCATCATTAATCTGTGATTCTTGACAATTAAATAATATTTTGTCAGTATCTTTTAAAATAACATCATTTAATTTATAAAAGAGCTGCTGAGTATTTGGGTAAACGATTTTTTGACTTTGATTTTCAAAATCAATCATTAACTGATCAATTTTCTCCCAATCATCAGAAAGCATATTTATATAAAAATCTTCAACATAATAAAAGGCTGAGTAGTATTCTTCGTCTGTGATTTTTATGAGATAATTATATATCTCTTTTACTTTAATTATATTATTGTCATTTAGTTCTTTAAAAATCATCTTTCTGCCATTCTTTACCAGAATCTCCGTACTATCAACGTACGATTCAATTTCATTTGCAATTTGGCCAAATAATTGACTACTCAATAATATCAATATTGAAAAAATTTTGAATGCTGTTCTCATAATATTTATTTATTTTTAATTAGAATTTTTTAAAACTTATTTTGCTGATTACCATTAACTCCCAAATAATTCCACACAATGTGCATTATTTCGTCTTTATCAGTAGTAGATTTTTTTAGTGCTGATTATTAATATTATGATTATTGAAAAGATAATTTTTCATAAATCATCTTTTCAAAGATACAAAATCACTTATAAAAGCAATAAATAAAGTCATCGGATGACTAAACTTATTCCGGATATTAACATCAATTAAAAAACTGAGAACTTAACATATTTTTTCGGGTTCTCGCGTATATCTTCCAGTAATAAATTCAGGTCGGAAGCCGATTTTGAAAGATGAAGATAAAGACTATCACTATTTACTAATAATCCTGTTGAGCCTTCTCCCCTGTCAATTTTATCAAGAATACTAAATAATTTTTCTATTGATTTATTTGCATTAACAACAGTTGCAGGAATATCAGCTTTTTTTAATGAATCACTTATCGCAGAGAAATTTGCTAATATAGTACTAATATTATCTTTGTTTTCATCAAGATTTTTTGTGATTTTCTCAAGATTTGATATTGCTTCCCCCAAGCGGACTTGTTCTATAACCACAAATGTATCAATTGTTGAAGTAGTACGTTCAAGATTTCCTAAAGTATATTTAATATTCTCAAAGCTGTTCTTTAGATTTTCTCTTGCATTTTCATTAAAAATGGTTTGAAATACAACTACAATTGAGTCAACTGCTTCAATAAGACTTTCTGCTTTCAATTTAATAGGTTGTACCTGTTGATTTACGGCATCTTTCAAGCTGCCTTCAATAGTAGTTTGTAGAGTATCTCCATCTTTGGCAATAACATCAGAGTTACCCGGTATTATTTTCACAGCCTTTGAACCCATCAAATTAGAACTATAAATTTCTGCAACTGAATTTAAAGGAATAGGAAAATCATTATTAATAGATAGAACAACAACAAGTTCTCCCGACATGCTTTGTTCAAAATAAATATCTTTCACTTGTCCAATCTGTAAGCCGTGAATTGAAACCGGATTAGATTTCGTTAATCCACCTACTTCATCATATATTCCATAAAGGCTTTTTTCATTGGTAAACACATTTCGTCCCTTTAGGAAATTAAAACCCCAAATAAAAAGAGCAATAGCTATAATAAAAAATAATCCGATAAAATATTCCTTACGTATTTTCACAATGTAATTTTTTTTATCAACAAAGATAATCAATTTTTGTTTATTTTCCTTGCTTTTGTTACAGAAATTCTTTCATCATTGATAAAAGCAACAACAAATGCTTTTCTAAAACCTTTATTTCGTATTTGCCTTTTCAATTGATTTGCTTCATCAAATGTTCTTTTATTTCCAACAGTATATTTATAACGCCCTTTATGAAAATAGCTTTCAACATTTTTCATCCCTTTGAATTCAGGAGAACTTAGTTTTATTTCTTTTTCAGAAGCAACAAACTGAACTTTAAAAACAATTCTATTTTTTATAACGTTATTTTTGTTATTTGTAGTATCATTTCCCGGAATATTTTCCTGATCAACAGCAACTTCACGATATTCGTAATTTATAGTTCCCTTGTCGGAATGAGCATTTTGTTCCATTTCAATTTTATACTCTTTAAAAGCTCTGTAAATTGCAGACGCAATATAAACCTGCCCTTTTTTTGACATAAGGAATTTTTCATCCTTAGGATTTGAAAGATATCCGGTTTCAATCAAAATTCCAGGCATAGCCGTTTTATATAGCACCCAGAATCCTGCTTGTAACACGCTTCTGTCTTTTAATCCCACTCTTTCTTTAAATTGTTTTTGAACTTTTGAGGCAATATTAATACTTTCTTCCTGATATTCATCCTGATAAAGAGAAAACATAATATATGCTTCGTTAGAGTTTGGATCAAAACCTTCATAATTATCAAAAGTGTCTTCTTCTTCTAAAATTGCGGCATTTTCTTTTTTTGCAACTTCAAGATTTGCTTCACTTTTATGTAGCCCCATAATATAAGTTTCGGTACCATATATTTTCGATGAATTATTTGCATTACAATGTATTGAAATAAATAAATCTGCATTATTTTCATTAGCAATTTGTGCTCTTCGACTCAACTTAATAAATTTATCAGTTTTACGTGTATAGATCACTTTAACATCAGGCAGATTTTTTTCAATATAATATCCGGTTTTTAAAGCTATTTTTAAAGCAATATCTTTTTCGTGACAATGCTTTCCTGATGCTCCGGGGTCGCGTCCCCCATGACCTGCATCAATAACAACCTTATCAATTTTGAGATTTTGTGAAAAAGTTACAGACTGACAAAACAGGAAAATTATAATTATACCAAAATTTAAAATAAATCGTTTCATCATTAATGCTTAATTTTATAGCTTTGACGTATGAATTTAAACCGAAATATCTTTTTGATATTCGTAAAAAATCACATACAAAATTAACATTTAAAAAAGCTTAAATACAAATTGTCAATCAAATTATTAACAAGTTATACTTTAAAAAAAACAACAATGATCTTGTTGTTTTTAATATTGGGAACTACTGTTTTTTCGCAAGATACCTTAAGAAACAACGTTCCCGACAGTTTGTTATTACATGCCGATACTATTTCTGTTGACACATCCGAAAAGAAAACAAAAGTAATCGGGCTTAAATCAAAAATTGAATGTGCAGCCATAGACTCTATCCGTTTTAATGTTATTGAACACAAAGTTTATTTATTTAATGAAGGAAATATTGATTACGAAAAGATAAACTTAAAGGCTAATTATGTTGATGTTGATTTTGATAAAAGTTTGGTTTTTGCCATCGGTGTTCCCGATTCAAACGGCAAAATTATTGGTTCTCCGGTATTTACCGAGGAGGATCAAAGTTATAAATCAAAAGAAATGAATTATAACTATGAAACCGAAAAAGGATTGATAAAACATGTTTTTACGCAGGATGGTGAAGGATATATTCATGGTAAGATAATCAAAAAAATGGGAACCGGTGAAATAAATGTAAAATCAGGATCATACACTACTTGTAACCGTGAAGACCATCCGCATTTTGAATTCAAGTATAATAAATCCAAATTTATTCCGGGCAAAAGTATAATTACCGGTCCGGCTTATCTTGTTATTGAAGGGGTTCCCACTCCTTTATTTATTCCTTTTGGATTATTTCCAAATAAAACCGGTCAGCGTTCGGGGATTGTGATACCAACTTATGGTGAATCGGCAAACAGAGGGTTTTATCTTGAAAATGGAGGATATTACTGGGCTATCAACGATTATTTTGATTTTAAACTCACAGGAGATATTTATACACGCGGGAGCTGGGCTATAGAACCTAATCTTAGCTACAGGAAAAGATATAAATATAATGGTTCGTTTAATTTGAGTTACGCTACAAATATTGTGGGGCAAGAAGGTTCGGCAGATTATCAGAAAAGGAAAGATTTTTCTATCCGATGGATACATAGTCAGGATCCAAAAGCAAGACCAAACAGTAAATTCTCTGCAAATGTAAATATCGTTAGTAATAAATTTAACCAATTTAACCCCACAACAACCGAGCAGTTTTTGTCAAATACTTTTCGGTCGAGTGTGGCTTATCAAACAAACTGGAACGGGAAAGTCTTTCTTACAGCAAATGTCAGTCACAGCCAAAATACAAAAACAAAAAAGGTTAATCTCACTTTGCCGGAAGTGAGCTTGTCAATTAACAGATTTTATCCGTTTCGCAGCAAATCAAAAGTCGGACAACTGAAATGGTACGATAACATCAGCGTTAACTATTCGATGAATACAAAAAACACGATCTTGATTGCAGATTCTTTGCTTTTTAAACCGGGTGTTTTATCTAAATTCCAGAACGGTATCAAACATTCAATCCCAATTAGTAGTTCAATTAAAATTTTAAAATATTTTACAATGACCAATTCTGTTAGCGTTACTGATAGGATGTATTTTGAAAAAACAAAAAAATACTGGTCTAACGATACAGTTTGGAAAACTGATTCAACTTATTATGTTGGGCAGGTAATAACAGATACTATTCCCGAATTTAATAATGTCCTGGATTTTAGTATTAATTCATCAATAAACACCAAAATATACGGTATGCTTGCCTTTAAAAAAGGTCCCATAAGAGCTATCCGTCATGTTTTTACTCCGAGTGTTGGCTTTTCTTACACTCCTGATTTTGGAGCGGATAATTGGGGATATTACGATTCTTACATTGATGGTGAAGGAAATGAGGTGGATTATTCGAAGTTTGAAACCGGAATTTATGGTAAACCACCAGGCGAAAAATCCGGAAGAATGAATTTTAGCTTCAGTAATAATCTCGAAATAAAAGTGCCATCAAAAAAAGATACTATTACGGGAATGAAAAAAATCAAGCTGATAGATAATTTTACAATTTCGGGTTCTTATGATCTTTCAAAAGACTCATTAAACTGGTCGAAAATAAGAATGAGTGGAAGAACAAAACTTTTCAATAGTCTAAACATCACTTATTCGAGCAGTTGGGATCCATACATTTTAGATTCTGCAGGAACCGGAAATCTGAATCAATTTGAGTGGAATGTTAATAAGAAACTTTTGCGTCTTGACAATACAACATGGAATCTCGGACTTTCATATAGTATTAATTCCGAGAAACTTAAAAAAAAGCGTGAATCGGACAAAGGAACTGAACGTGAACTTGCAGATATTAACGAAAATTTAGATCAATACATCGACTGGAATATTCCATGGAGTTTAAATATTAATTATAATCTGAGATATACAAACAGTAATAAATATGTAAATAACATAAAAACAGCCGAAAACAACCTCGTACAAACACTGGGATTTAATGGTGATATTAATATAACGCCCAAATGGAAAATTGGTTTTACATCAGGTTATGATTTTGAAAGCAAAGAGCTTTCATATACATCCCTTAACATATACCGCGATTTACATTGCTGGCAAATGCGATTTAACTGGATACCAATGGGACCAAGAAAAAGCTGGAATTTTACACTTAACGTGAAATCATCAATTCTGCAAGATCTAAAACTTGAGAAAAAGAAAGATTTCAGGGATAATTATTAGTGGAATGCTTTTCTTTCTACATTTTAAAATATATCTATATCTTAATCTCAGTCCCAATTCCTGCTTCCACAGCTTTATCATAAACTAATTTTGCCGTAGCTGTATCCTGAATTGCAAGTCCGTTCGATTTGAATAAAGTTATTTCTTTATCATTTTTTCTTGCTTCTTTTTTTCCTGAAACAATTTCGCCAAGGTCAGCATAATAATGAGATTCTTTCATTAAACCATCTTTAAACGGTATCATAATATCACCGGCTTCATTAAAGCAAGCCTCTTTTGAATCGCCAATTAGTTTTGACCGAATAATAATATCTGCGTCAAGCTCTCTGGCATTAGGAGTATGACTTCCAATTCCATTGATATGAGTTCCTTCCTTAACTTTTTTTCCATCGAAAATTGGCGTTGGCGAAGAAGTTGCTGCACAAATAATATCTGCTTCGAGAATATCATCAGGACTATTCACTTTTACAATTTCTATTCCTAATTCTTTACTCATTTCCTTTGTGAAATTTTCTGCTGCTTCATCAGAAATATCATAAACCAAAGCCTTAGTAATATCTCTTACTTCGCACACAGCTAATAATTGCATTCGTGCCTGAACTCCGGTACCAAAAATACCTGCAACCTGATTTTTGTCTTTCCGTGCAAGATATTTAGTTGCAACACCACTCGCCGCACCGGTCCTGACAGCAGTTAAAAATCCTCCATCCATAATACAAACAACATCACCTGTTTCAGGATCCTGTACCAATACTTTTCCAATTACCACCGGCAAATTATGTTTCCCGGGATTATTTTTGTAAACGGTAACAAGTTTGCATGCCAAAGCTTCCATTTCTTTAAGGTAAGCGGGCATGTATAAAGAAATTCCATCAGGTGCAGGGATATTTATTCTTAGCGGCAAAACAGCAGTCCCGTTTGCCAATTCCAAGAAAGCATTTTCTACTACATTTATGCAGTCCTTCATTTTAAGAACTGATGCAACATCATTTTTGTTTAATATTAAAGTCATAATTCCTCCGATTTTTTGTTTTTTAATTTGGGTGACAAAAGTAATAAAAATGTTTGAACCCAAATCCTCCAGATTTTAAAAATCTGGAGGATTTCAATAAAAATTCATAATTTTGCACAAATCAATAATCAATCGAAAATCAATAATAAAACACAAATGATTGGGTATAAACACACAGGAGAATGATTATTAAAACATGTTAATCCTGTCAATCCTGTCAAAAAAAAATTTACAAATGAAAAAAACAGTAAATATCTCAGACGCACCAAAACCAATTGCTCCATATAGTCAGGCTATTCTTGCTAATGGAACTTTGTATATTTCAGGGCAAATAGCAATTGATCCGTATTCAGGAAAACTTAATGACAAAGACATTAAAACCCAAACCAAACAAATAATGGAGAACATCGGTGCTATTTTGAAAGAAGTAAAAATGGACTATTCAAACATTGTTAAATGTTCTATTTTTATGTCGGATATGAAAATATATGCTGATGTAAACGAAATTTACGGTTCATATTTCAAAGAAAATCCACCGGCAAGAGAGGCAATGCATGTAGCCGGATTACCAATGAATGTTGATGTTGAGATTTCTTGTATTGCGGTTGAAAACCAATAATTATTTATGAATTCATATTTAAGATTTATGATTTAAAAATTGGGTCTCATTCAAAAAGTCAAAAAATATAAAATGCCACCAAAACACGAAACTTGTCCGTATGGAAACACCAAAACCCACAAAACAAAGATTGTCAATTTAATAAATTTAGTGGTATTTTGTGTTTTAGTGCTTTAGTGGCTAAAAACACTTTTCGGAGTTGACTCATACCTCGATTTTAAAAAAATGCAACCAACAAAAAACGTATTAATTACAAAAAACAAATGAAACACTCAGGATTGGGTATAAACACACAGAAGAATGATTATTAAAACATGTTAATCTTGTTAATCCTGTCTAAAAATAAACATATGAAAAAAATTATCAGTTTAACAATCCTCTCAGGATTACTATTTTTTGCAAATATTACAAATGCCGATGAAGGCATGTGGATACCATTATTGTTAGAACAGCTTAACGAGGCTGAAATGCAGGAAATGGGAATGGAAATTTCCGCAGAAGATATTTACAGTGTTAATCATTCAAGTCTGAAAGATGCCATTGTGATATTTGGAAGAGGATGTACTGCCGAAATAATTTCGGATGAAGGTCTTTTGCTTACTAATCATCATTGCGGATTTGGATCAATTCAAAGGCACAGCTCGCTCGAACATGATTATCTTACCGATGGTTTTTGGGCGATGAATCGTGCTGAAGAATTATCAAATCCCGGACTTACTGTTACAATGCTCGTCAGGATGGAAAACGTAACTCTACAAGTATTAGAAGATGTTAATGATGAAATGACTGAAGCAAAAAGAGATTCAATCATCAATGATCACATCAAAAAAATTAAAGAGGAAGCTATAAAAGACACTCATTACGAAGCCAAAGTAAAACCATTTTATTACGGCAACGAATATTATCTTTTTGTTTCCGAAACTTTTAAAGATATAAGGCTTGTGGGAGCTCCTCCATCAAACATCGGGAAATTCGGTGGTGATACGGATAACTGGATGTGGCCCCGTCATACAGGCGATTTTTCTATGTTTAGAATTTATGTTGACAGCAGCAATAATCCGGCAGAATACTCAGAAAACAATGTCCCGTACAAACCCAAATATCATATTCCAATTTCTTTAAACGGATTTGAGAAAGGCGATTTTACATTTGTTTTTGGATATCCCGGACGCACTCAGGAATATCTTCCTTCTTTTGCCATTAAAATGATTACTCAGGTTGAAAATCCGGCAAGGATAAATTTAAGAGAAAAGCGACTCGAGATAATGCAAAAATCCATCAATAAAAGCGATCTTGTACGTATTCAGTACGCATCGAAATATGCCGGTGTTTCCAATTATTGGAAAAAAATGATTGGCGAAAATCGTGGAATTAAAAAATTGGATGCCATTAATAAAAAAGTTGAATTTGAAAATAATTTTGTTAAGTGGGCAGACGAAACTCCCGAAAGAAATAAAAAATACGGAAATCTAATCCCCGAATTTGAGAAAATATATTCGGAACTTACTCCAATAAAACTTGCAATGGATTATTTGATTGAAGCCGGATTCGGTTTAGAAATAGTCCGTTATGCAGGTGGTTACGCCAAACTTATTAAAACAAGTAAAGACAAGGAAACATCAAAGGAAGATATTTCTTCTATTGTTGAAAATCTGCGTTCAGGTGCTGAAAATCATTTCAAAAATTATCAGATAAATATTGACAAAGAAACGCTTTCAGAACTCCTGAAAATCTATTATAATAATCTAAATAAAAAATATCTTCCTTCGATTTTTAATGAAATTGAAGAAAAATTTGATGCGGATTTTGCCAAATACGCTGATTATGTTTTCAAAAAATCTTTTATGACTTCCGAAAAAAAAGTTGATAAATTTCTTGATAAATATAAAACCCGAAAATATCGGAAGATCAATAAGGATCCGGCTTATAAACTTATCAGCAATTTCCGTGAATATTATTACAATAATCTTTCTCAAAAAGTATTTATTCTCAATGCTCAACTCGATAGTATGCAGAGAATTTATATGAAAGCTCAAATGGAAATGCAAACCAATAAACGTTTTTATCCCGATGCAAATTCTACACTAAGAGTTCATTACGGGAAAATTGACGATTATTATCCACGTGATGCTGTTCATTATAAATATTATTCAACCCTTAGCGGGATATTGGAAAAAGAAGATCCCGAAATTTATGATTATGTTGTTGAAGAAAAATTAAAAGAGCTTTATCAGAACAAAGATTACGGAAAATATGGCGACTCTGACGGAACAATGCATGTTTGTTTTACTGCAACTAATCACACAACAGGTGGAAATTCCGGCAGTCCGGTTATGAATGCAAAAGGACAGTTGATTGGAATTAACTTCGACAGGAATTGGGAAGGAACTATGAGCGACCTGATGTACAACCCTGACCAATGCCGCAACATTTCTCTTGACATCAGATATTGTTTGTTTATTATTGACAAATTTGCTGGAGCAGGTCATCTCGTTGATGAAATGACTATTGTGAAGGAATAGTGTAAAATTTATGGTTCTATTACAAATTGAATGATTGAATGAATGAATGAATGAATGATTGATTGATTGCGTGAATGATTGAATGCGTAAATGATTAAATAAAAAAATATTAAAAAAGATGCTAAAAAATCTTATCGCTAAAAACAGAAGTTACCGCAGGTTTTACGGAGATCATGAAATTTCTAATAAAATTTTAAGAGAGTTTGTTGACTTTGCAAGACTTTCACCGTCGGCAGCAAATCTTCAACCTCTAAAATTTTATTTATCATCAAGCCCAAAAACAAATAAAATTATTTTCCCGACACTTGGCTGGGCAGGATATATTAAAAATTGGGATTCGCCTGACGAAGAGGAAAGACCATCAGCTTATATTATTATTTTAGGAGATAAAAGTTCGCCCAGAAAAATGGAATATGATGTTGGGATTGCTGTTCAAAGTATTTTGTTGGGAGCTGTAGAAAAAGGATTAGGTGGTTGTATTTTCGGCTCAATAAAACGAAATATTTTATCAGAAAAATTAAATATTCCTGATAAATATGAGATAATGCTGATAATTGCTCTCGGAAAACCAAAAGAAAAAGTCGTTATCGAAACTGTTAAAAATAATGATGTTAAATATTGGCGTGATGAGAAAAAAATCCATCATGTACCAAAACGGAATATTGATGATTTGATACTTTAACAATAAACTCAGTCTGATTTTGATTTAACAAAATATTTTGATGTAATTTTGCAAACGATTGTGAAAACAGCTTGATATTTAAAATATTGCGTTTATTAAAATTCTAATAATGTATCAAAAAGAAAAAAAATCTAAAAAATTATTTGAAGAATTTCCAGCGGTTTCAACCCAAGAATGGGAAGAGAAAATAAAAAAAGACTTTAAAGGAGCTGATTACGAGAAAAAACTTATCTGGAAAACCACCGAAGGAATAAATGTAAAGCCTTATTACAGAAAAGAAGACCTTGAAGATATAAATTACTTAAATACTTTTCCGGGTGATTTTCCTTTTGTAAGAGGAAACAAAAAAAATACCAATAGCTGGAAAGTGCGTCAGAATATTAAAGTAATTGATATTTCTAAAGCTAATAAAAAAGCACTTGACATTTTAATGAAGGGTGTTGATTCTCTGGGATTTTATCTCAACACAAATAAAAAACCTACTCTCGAAGAAATTGAAAGTCTGCTTGAAAATATTTATGCCGACAGTGTTGAACTTAATTTTTATTGTGGCGATTATTCTTTGGAAGTCATCAAAATCATCAATCAACTAACAAAAAAATACAATCGTGATCTTGAAAAGATACATGCTTCTGTTGACTTTGATCCTCTTGGACAACTTACATTAAAAGGAAAATTTACAGTTTCGGAAGAAGATTCTTTTAATAAATGTACCGCAAATTTTGAAGCCGCAAAACATCTCCCTAATTTTAAAACAATAAGTGTTGATGGTCAGATATTTCGTGCTTCGGGAGCATCAGTTGTTGAAGAACTAACTTTCAGTCTGGCAATGGGAAATGAATATTTAACAAAACTCACTGATAAGGGACTTTCTATAAATGAAATAGCACCACGAATGAAATTCAATTTTGCAGTTGGCAGCAGTTATTTTATGGAAATTGCAAAAGTACGTGCAGCAAGATTACTCTGGGCAAATATCGTAAATGCTTATGGTCCTAAGAAAGCAGAAATCACCAAAATGTATATTCATTCCACCACGTCCAATTGGAATAAATCAATTTATGATCCTTACGTAAACCTTCTTCGCACAACAACCGAATCTATGTCATCAATAATTGGCGGAGCAGATTCGATGCTGGTAAATGGTTTTGATTCTGTTTATGAAGAACCGACAGAATTTTCGGAAAGGATAGCACGTAATCAACAACTTTTGTTAAAAGAAGAATCTCATTTTGATAAAATTGTTGACCCTGCTGCAGGCTCATATTATCTCGAAAATCTTACCAATTCAATTGCTGAGGAAGCGTGGAAAATATTCCTCGAAATTGATGAATTAGGCGGTTACATCGAAGCATTAAAAAAAGGATATATTCAAAACAAAATTAAAGAAACTTCTCAAAAACGAGATATTGCGATTGCATCCGGAAAAGAAGGCATTCTTGGTACAAATCAATTTCCAAATACAGGAGAGCATATTGAAAAAGACCTTGATAATTCAATTTTTGAAGAGTCAGATCAATCAGAAAAAAATGCTGAATTTGAAACTTTAAAACCTTATCGCGGTGCTCAGGCTTTTGAAAGATTAAGATACAAAACCGATCAATATTCTAAAAAGAATAAACGACCGGTTGTGTTTTTATTTACTTATGGAAATCTGGCAATGAGAAGAGCCAGAGCTATGTTCTCAACTAATTTTTTCGGTTGTGCCGGATTTGAAATAATCGACAATCAGGGATTCAAATCTGTTGAAAGTGGAGTAAAAACAGCTATTGAAAAAAATGCTGATATTGTTGTAATTTGCAGTTCGGATGATGAATATGAAAAAATTGCACCGGAAATTTATGAAAAATTAAAAGGAAAAGTAATCACAGTTGTGGCAGGTTATCCTAAATCAATTATTAAAAATCTTAAAGAAAAAGGAATTGAAAATTTTATTCATGTTAAATCAAATATCCTTGAAGATTTGCAAAGATTTCAAAAAGAGCTTGGGGTTTAGTTGCTTGATGCTGGATACTGGTTACTGGATAAAAAAATAGAAGGAACAATAAAAACTTAATTAAGAAAATGAAACCGAATTTTAAAAATATAAATTTTCAATCTTCACCAAAATCATCATTATCATCAAAAGAGTGGGAAAAAGAAAATAACATTTCAAATGACTGGTTAACACCAGAAAAAATCCCATTAAAATCTGTTTTTACAAAAGACGATCTTGAGGGTTTGGAACATTTGGATTATGCAGCCGGAATTTCTCCATTCTTACGAGGACCATATTCCACCATGTACGTAATGCGACCATGGACAATTCGTCAGTATGCCGGATTTTCAACTGCTGAAGAATCAAATGCTTTTTATCGAAGAAATCTTGCTGCCGGACAAAAAGGACTTTCCGTAGCTTTTGATCTTGCAACTCACAGAGGATACGATTCCGATCACGAAAGAGTAGTCGGTGATGTTGGAAAAGCAGGTGTTGCCATCGATTCTATTAAAGATATGGAAATTCTTTTTAATGAAATTCCATTAAATAAAATGTCTGTTTCCATGACTATGAACGGAGCAGTTTTGCCAATTTTGGCATTTTATATTGTAGCTGGACTTGAGCAGGGAGCTTCTTTGGATGAGTTAAATGGTACAATCCAAAATGATATTCTTAAAGAATTCATGGTTAGAAACACATACATTTATCCACCTCTGCCATCAATGAAAATTATTGCCGATATATTTGAATTTACATCTCAAAAGATGCCTAAATTTAATTCGATCAGTGTCAGCGGATATCACAGGCAGGAAGCCGGTGCTACAGCCGACCTGGAACTTGCATACACTTTAGCCGATGGACTTGAATATTTAAGAGCCGGAGTAAATGCAGGTATAGACATTGATTCCTTTGCACCAAGGATTTCGTTTTTTTGGGCAATTGGAATGAATCATTTTATGGAAATTGCAAAGATGCGTGCAGCACGTATGCTCTGGGCAAAAATTGTTAAGAAATTCAATCCTAAGAATCCAAAATCTCTTGCTCTTAGAACTCATTGCCAGACTTCGGGATGGAGTCTTACAGAGCAGGATCCTTATAATAATGTTGCCCGGACTTGTGTCGAAGCAATGGGTGCAGCACTCGGTCACACACAATCGTTACATACAAATGCACTTGATGAAGCAATTGCATTACCAACGGATTTCTCTGCACGTATTGCACGTAACACACAAATTTATATCCAGAATGAAACCGAAATTTGTCGTTCGGTTGATCCATGGGCAGGCTCTTACTATGTTGAATCGCTTACCAATGAAATAGCCCAAAAAGCATGGAAATTAATAGAAGAGGTTGAAGAACTTGGCGGAATGGCAAAAGCTATTGAAACAGGTATTCCAAAGATGAGAATAGAGGAAGCATCAGCAAGGAAACAAGCAAGAATTGATTCTCATAAAGACACTATCGTTGGAATAAATAAATACAGACTTGAAAAAGAAGAACCCCTCGAAACACTTGAGGTTGACAACACATCTGTAAGAGAATCACAAATTAAAAGATTAAAACAATTACGCGAAGAAAGAAATAATGATGAAGTTCAGAAAGCATTAAATTCAATAACAAAAGCATGCAAAACCGGAAAAGGTAATCTTTTGGAATTATCAATTGATGCAGCAAAAAAACGTGCTACATTAGGCGAAATATCCGATGCATGCGAAAAAGTATTTGGGAGGTATAAAGCAATGATACGATCAATTTCAGGAGTTTATTCATCGGAATCAAAAGATGATAAAACTTTTAAAAAAGCTTGTGATATGGCAGATGAATTTGCCAAATTAGAAGGACGCAGACCAAGGATAATGATTGCTAAAATGGGTCAGGACGGACACGACCGCGGAGCTAAAGTAGTTGCCACAGGATATGCCGACATGGGTTTTGATGTTGATATCGGACCATTGTTCCAAACACCTGC
>DAOVNY010000230.1 GCA_030630005.1 Bacteroidales bacterium
CCGATATGAGTGGGCTTTTCGTTTTTAATTACGTCGTACAAAGTATTTACAAAACCAAGAATAGCAGAGGTATTCAATCCTTTTGAATTAATTCTGGGGTTTTTATTAAGTGCATAATATGCTCTGTATATCAGAGCCATGGCATCTAAGAGAAAAAGTTTTTTAGTTTCAGGCATAGTTTATTTATTTGGCGATAAAGTTAGTTAAATTGGGGGAGAACAAAATGACTAAAGTTAGAAAATGGCTCAACTAATAAAAATTTCTGCTATAAATAATGATCTTGACAAAAAAACCATTAATTTTATAATTGAAAAAAATAAGACAATATGCCGAAGAAAAAAGCAAAACAAAAAAAGATATTTGTACTGGATACATCGGTGATTTTACATAATCACGACTCAATAAATAGTTTTGAAGATAATGATGTTGCAATTCCGATAACTGTACTCGAAGAGTTAGATAATTTTAAAAAAGGTAATGACAATAAAAATTTTGAGGCAAGGGAATTTATCAGGATAATGGATAAACTTTCCGGAAAATATACTCTTCAAAATTGGATTGCCATAAATGGAAAAGATCGTGGGAAGTTTAAAGTTGTTATGAATGAGCAAAGTGAACTTGATGCCCGGAAAATTTTCGGGGAAGACAAACCCGATCACAGAATATTGAATGCAGCTCTTATCATGACAAAGGAAAATCCTTCGAAAAAAGTAATACTTGTTTCAAAAGATATTAACCTCAGATTAAAAGCCAAGTCATTAAATATTCAGGCAGAAGATTTTGAAACCGGAAAAATTAAAGACCTTGAATCATTATATTCCGGAAAAACAATACTTGAGGACGTCCCTAACGAAATTATTGATAAACTTTACAGCGATGGATTTTGTCTTGTAGAAGATTTGAATATTGAAGAACCTTTTCCTAATCATTATTTTATTTTAAAAAGTGGAAATGCTTCAGCGCTGGCTTTTTTCAATCCTATCAGCAAACAGATAGAAAGAGTAGAAAAACGACCGGCTTATAAAATCAAAGCCAGAAATGCCGAGCAGGTCTTTGCTTTGCATGCCATCAGTAATCCTGATGTAAAACTGGTTACTTTGCAGGGTGTGGCGGGAACCGGAAAAACTCTTATTGCTCTTGCAGGGGCATTGGAACAGCGTCGTCAGTTTAAGCAGATTTATCTTGCACGACCTATAGTTCCATTAAGTAATAAAGATATAGGATATCTTCCCGGTAATATTAAAGAAAAAATTGATCCTTATATGGAACCTTTATGGGATAATCTGAAGTTTATTAAAAACCAGTATAATGACAATGATAAAGAATATAAAGCTGTAAATAATGCTCTGGAAAGCGAAAAACTTGTAATTACTCCACTCGCATACATTCGCGGGAGAAGTATTTCTAATGTTTGTTTTATTGTTGATGAAGCCCAAAACCTTACACCTCACGAAGTCAAAACCATTATCACAAGAGCAGGGGAGGGTACTAAAATAGTTTTTACAGGAGATATTTATCAGATAGATACTCCTTATCTCGATTCTCAAAGTAACGGATTATCGCACATGATTGATAAGATAAAGCATCACGAAATTTATGCTCATATTCGACTGGAAAAAGGAGAACGTTCGGAACTTGCTTCTTTGGCTAATGAGTTGTTGTGATGTTGTTTTGAAATAAATAAAGTTTATAATAATAGAAGTTAAACTCTAATATTATCATTCAAATATCACCGCTAAAACAGTTTGCCCTACAACTTTTAATGTGGCAGGATCAATAACATCAATATTA
Organism: Bacteroidales bacterium; assembly: GCA_030630005.1. GTDB lineage: Bacteria > Bacteroidota > Bacteroidia > Bacteroidales > JAIORY01 > JAIORY01. The sequence goes on from DAOVNY010000230.1 coordinate 1,792, forward strand.
TCATTGACTGTGTGCCAATGTTTAAAGAATCCCGTTTTAGTACTTGGATCGTGATGAATGATATCAATTGTTGGAATGCCGAGAATTTCATTTACGTAAAGATGATCATCTAAAATTGCACCGGTTTCTTCAGTCGAAAAATAATCACCATAGCCAATGCTTTCAGCTTTATTCCAGACTTTTCGCATAATGTCGGGAGCAAAATACATCGAAGTTCTTTCTTGAGTAAAAAGTGCATCGGATGCGCCAACCATATCGAGTAAAATTCCAAAACGGGCATTGTAATTTATTTTATGAGGATTTTTTGCCCAGTATTGCGAACCTAATGCCCAGTTATCTTCCTGTCGGCTTTGTATTCCTTGGGGTTCACCATAATCTTCAAGGTCGAATAAAATAATATCTATCCCGGCTTTTGGTTGAGATTTGCTTAGCTGACGGGCAATTTCGAGTAAAACTCCAACTCCGCTGGCACCGTCATTTGCTCCATCTATTGGTGTGTTGGCATTACTTTTATCAGGGTCGTGATCGGCATAAGGACGCGAATCCCAATGAGCACACAATAATATTCTGTTTTTTGTTTCCGGTTTAAACGAAGCAATAATATTTTGTCCGGCAAGAACTTTCCCATTATAAATCCGTGCATTAAATTTCTGAACCTGAACGTAAGGAGTAAATCGCTTAAGAGTATTTGTGAGATATCGGGCGCAATCAAGATTTGCTTTTGTTCCGGGAACACGAGGACCAAATTTCACCTGATCTGCAACAAAAACATAAGCAGAATCCTGATTAAAATCCGGAACAACAATTTTTACTGTTTCAGGTGTTTTGATTTCTTTTTTTTGTTTTGCGTTTTTTGAAGTATTGCCACATGAAAATATTCCAAAAATCAA
>DAOVNY010000112.1 GCA_030630005.1 Bacteroidales bacterium
AAAATCCTTAAAATTGATAATTATGGCACAAAAAGAAAATAATTTCGAGATATTAAATCAAAAAATCGTTAGCTATCTGACTGATATAAATGATTTGAAAAATAAAAACTCCAAACTAAGTGAGGAAAATAAAAAACTCACAAAAGAAAATGCAGACCTGAAAAGTGAAATTGAAGTTTTGAAAGAAAAATAAAACTTCTAAATAATATCGTGAGTAATCTGTGGCGATTTTTATCTTCCGGTTTATCTGGCTTAGTCACCCATACGGACTTGTGATTTTATGAATCCGTCTGGACTTCGCTTCGTTTTAAATTTCCCTCATCAACCCACCAATAATTTCTTTCACAGAATTAAAATTATTTTCATTAAGATAATCATTAATTCCATCAATTATTTTAACAGAAATTTGTGGATCGATAAAGTTTGCCGTCCCAATTTGCACAGCAGATGCTCCGGCAAGAATAAATTCTATTGCATCTCCGGCGTTCATTATTCCACCCAATCCGATAACCGGAATTTTCACTGCATTAGAAACCTGCCACACCATTCTAAGGGCAATCGGTTTTATTGCCGGACCGGATAATCCTCCTGTAATTGTCGAAAGTACAGGCTTGCGAGTTTTATGATTTATAGCCATTCCAAGAAAAGTATTGACAAGAGAAACTGCATCTGCTCCGCTATCTTCAACAGCTTTTGCCATATCTGCAATGTCGGTTACATTTGGAGATAATTTCACGATAAGTGTTTTATCACAAATTTCTCTTACTGCTTTTGTTACTGCAATTGCCGATGACTTTTTCACTCCGAAAGCCATTCCGCCTTCTTTTACATTCGGGCACGAAATATTTAATTCTATCGCTTTTATATCATCAATATTATTCAACTTTTCTGTTACTTCAAGATATTCCTCAATTGACGAACCGTTAACATTTGGAATAATGTGAGTATCGAATTTTTTAACTACCGGATAAATTTCTTCAATAAAATAATCCACGCCTTTATTTTGCAAGCCTACAGCATTCAACATTCCCGAGGCGGTTTCTGCCATTCGCGGATATGGATTTCCTTCACGATTTTTTGGTGTGATGCCTTTTACAAATATTCCTCCAAGTTTATTCAAATCAATAAAGTCGGAATATTCCTGACCCGATCCAAATGTTCCTGATGCTGTTGTAACAGGATTTTTAAATTCAAGATTACCGATTTTTACTTTTAAATCTGCCATTTTAAATCTTTTATATTAAATACCGGACCTTCGGTACAAACACATTTATTTCCTTCTTTAGTTTCGACCACGCAACACAGGCAAGCTCCAATGCCACAAGCCATCGTATTTTCAAGCGAAACTTCACAATCAATATCATTTTTTGAAGCAAATTTTGCAATTGCTTTCATCATCGGTTCAGGTCCGCAGGTATATATTTTTTTGTATTTGAAATTATCGGAATTAAAAACCGGATGTTGGGTTACAAGACCTTTTTCTCCCAGACTACCATCCTCAGTTGTAATAAAAACCTCTCCATAATTATTAAGTTCATCAACAAGAAAAATATCATTTTCTGTTCTTCCACCAATTAAAAATACGGGTTTGACTCCATTTTCTTTAAAAAATTTACCCATCAGTTTCAGAGGAGCAATTCCCGAACCTCCTCCAATTATCAGAATATCTTTTTCCTTTGGCAGCGAAAAAAAATTTCCAAGAGGGAAAATAACATTCAACTTTTCGCCTTTTTCATATTTTGCCAGTTGACTTGTTCCCTTTCCGGCAACTTTAATAAAAAAGCTGATAATATTTTTTTCATAATCAACATCATGAATCGAAAAAGGACGACGCAATAATACTTCACTTGCTTTTTCTATTCTTATCTCTGCAAAATTTCCTGGAAGTATCTCAGGTAATTTTTCTTCGGAATACAGGTCAAGCAAATAAGTGTTCTCATTAAGCCATTTGACATCAGAAACTAAAAAGTCAATAATTTTTTTCACTATATTAATTCTTTATTGATGATAAAATTAAAAAAAAGTCCGTCAATTGACGGACTTAATATTATTTATTTGCTTTCTTCGTTTTTCTTTTTCTCAACATCTTTTTCTTTATCCTTACCCGGCTTATCCTCCGGCTCTTTATTTTCTTCTTCTTCAGAAAAATCAAGGAGTTCTTTTTCGAGAAGGGTATTGTACCATTTCAGAACTTTCTTAATATCCGACACATAAACTCTCTCTTTATCATACTCAGGAACTACTTCTTCGAAAAATTCTTTGAGTTTATTATTTGGGGATTTTGCGTCTATAGCTTCTTTACCTTCGGTTTTCTCAAATATCTTTTTAAAAACTTCTTTTAACGAAAGATCCTCTCCTTCGGTGAAGATACTTATTTCTTCGAGTGATGATATTTTTTCTTGTGAAAAAGCAGAGATTCTTTTTCCGTCTATAAAAGATTCTACTATCAAACCATTTTTTGATTTGGCTATCATTTTATATAATCCCGGGTTACCCGATATTGACAATATTTTGCTTAAATCCATTTTTTATTAATTTTTTGACAAAAGTAGAAAAATATATTTTAAACCAATCGATAATTTTTATATTCGCCGAGGCGCCAGCCGGTTTTTTTCTCAATAAAATTCAGAAACTTAAATTTAAGGTTGAAATTTCTACGTAAAGGGTCGAAAGAAAATATCCAGTTTTTATCTAATACTCTTTTTTTAATAAGCTCAGGATGCTCGCCCTTAAATCGTCTAAGAGAATCAATTTTTGAATAATCAAATTCAGTATCATCATCAATATTTTTCTCTACCCAGTTTTTGTCATGCCAGAGAAGATGAAAGTTTTTTTGTTTTACTTGTTGTATTTCAGGATGTTTTACCCAACCGTAATGGTAAATCTTTGCATCAATTTGTTTTACTTTTAGCAACTTATTATTTTTCCTGAAACCCTGAGCATCGCGAAATGAATGAATAGATTTGTCATTTCTGACAATCCTCACTTCATTGCGATACCATTTTCTTGAATCTCCAACAAAATCATAAGAACCATAAAAATGAACATAATTGAATAAAAGCCCTTCAACTTTTTTATCATCCTTATAATTTTGCATTTGATTTTTTATCTCGTCAAGATACTTTTCGTGAACAACTTCATCGCCCTGAAGATAAAAAGCCCAATCGGAATCTTCAGCAATTTCGGCGAAAGCTTTATCAGTTTCATTTGCCAGCACCTCCCCTCCTTTTCTTAATGAATCATCCCAAACAGTATCAATAATTTTGATTTTCGGCGAGTTGATTGATTGAATTAGTTTGCGGGTTTTATCTTCAGATTTTCCAACAGCAATTACAAATTCATCGCAAACTGGAAGAATTGAGGTTATTGATTCAACAATAGGATAATCAAATTTAATTGCATTTCTGATAAATGAAAATCCACTTACTTTCATTGTCTTTTTCTTCTGATTAATTTTTAGTTATATTTTATAAAAATGATAAAATGCTAAAATCTAAAATCTAAAATCATAAATCATAAATTTCAAAACGAATCAACTCCGATATAATTCTCAGGAGTAATATTTTTTAATTCAATTTTAATTTTATCAGATACATCCAAATTATTGATAAAATTATGAATTGATTCTTTTGTTATCTTTTCGTTTTTCCTTGTCAGATCTTTTAATGCTTCATAAGGATTCGGATACTTTTCCCGTCTAAGTATAGTTTGGATTGCTTCGGCAACAACAGCCCAATTATTTTCAAGGTCAGCTTTGATTTTTTGTTTATTGAGGACAAGTTTATCCAATCCTTTAAAAATTGATTTTATTGCGATAAGAGTGTGAGCCAAAGGCACTCCAATATTTCTTGTAACAGTAGAATCTGTGAGGTCTCGTTGCAATCTGGATATTGGTAGTTTTGCAGAAAGATGTTCAAAAACAGCATTTGCAATTCCCAGATTACCTTCGGAATTTTCAAAATCTATCGGGTTAATTTTATGAGGCATAGCTGAGGAACCAACTTCACCTTCCTTAATTTTTTGCTTAAAATAATCCATCGAAATATAAGTCCAGAAATCACGGTTCAAATCAATGAGTATTGTATTTATTCTTTTCAGATTATCAAAAAAAGCAGCTGCATCATCGTAATGATCAATTTGTGTTGTAACTTTTTGTCTTGATAAACCAAGTTTTTTATTCAAGAAATTATTTGCAAATTTTATCCAGTCAATATTTGGATAAGCTACTTTATGTGCATTAAAATTTCCGGTGGCACCACCAAATTTTGCAGAAAACGGAATAATTTCAAGTAGCTTTATCTGGTCTTTCAACCGATCGATAAATACATATATTTCTTTACCAAGACGGGTTGGAGAGGCAGGTTGACCGTGTGTACGTGCCAGCATCGGTATATTTTCCCATTCTTTCGATTTCTTTGTCAAAACATTGATCAATTTTGAAAATTCAGGGAAAATAATATCCTGATAAGCAAGTTTTATTGAATAAGGAACTGCGGTATTATTAATATCTTGAGATGTTAATCCAAAATGAATAAACTCTTTGTATTCTTCAAGACCAATATCATCAAATTTTTCTTTCAAATAATATTCAACAGCTTTAACATCATGATTAGTAATCTTTTCAATCTTCTTTACTTTTTCAGCTTCCTCAAAAGAAAAGACCCTTGAGATGGCTCTAATATCTTCAAATCTCTCTTTTTTAAAACCCTTTAACTGGGGGAGAGGTAGCTCGCACAGAGCAATAAAATACTCAACTTCAACAAAAACACGATAATTTATTAAAGCTGCTTCCGAGAAATAATATGCCAGCGATTCGGTAGCTTTGCGGTATCTTCCGTCAACCGGTGAAACTGCATTAAGTGGTGACATTTTCATAATAAAGAGTTTTTATACTAATTCTTAATAATTTTGCAAAGCAAAAGCTGTTTAGAAGTAGTAATGCGGTATAAAACAAAACTGTAAATTTTGCAATTCTGTTCCGTACAAGTATAAATTGCATTAAAATAATAATCATCAAAATTAAAAAAGAAAATACTAAGTGCAACAATAATTGTTCTATTTGTGAGAGTTTATTAATAAAATCTAAATTTTTGGTTTTAAGGATAGTTTGGAGTAATGGAATGTTGGAGTAATGGATTGATGGGGTGTCGGAGTAATGGGTCATTAATATTCCAATATTCCAATATTCCATTATTCCATTATTCCAAACACTTCCCAAATTCTCATATTCCCTCAATCCACAAACAATAATTCTAAAAAACACAACTATTTGGAATAAGATTTGATATATTTACAATCTGAAAATCGAAATAAATGAACACAGAAAAAAGAAAATTCATACATAGCCTGGTATTCCCTGTATTCTTTCTTTTCATGATGTGGCTTGTTAAGATTATTGAAATTATTTTTAATGTTGATTTAGTATTTTTAGGAATACATCCTTTAAAAGCTGAAGGATTGGCAGGCATATTAACTTCACCATTAATTCATGGAAGTTTTTCTCATTTAATTTCAAACTCTTTTCCATTGTTGATTTTGGGTGCTTGTTTGTTTTATTTTTACAGAAAGATAGCATATAAAGTTTTTTTTCTGATATATTTTCTCACCGGATTATGGGTTTGGTTTGGTGCCCGCGATGCATGGCATATCGGAGCCAGCGGAATAGTTTACGGACTTGCATCTTTTTTATTTATAAGCGGTATAATAAGAAAAAACCCGCGTCTGATGGCAATTACTTTTTTTGTTGCATTTTTTTACGGAAGTATGATCTGGGGTATCTTTCCCGATTTTTTTCCATTTAAAAACATATCGTGGGAAGGTCATCTTATGGGATTGATCTCAGGATTGGTATTAGCAGTATTTTACAGAAAAGAAGGACCACAACGGAAATTATATTCATGGGATTTTGAGGATGAAGAAGATGATGAGAATGATGATGAAGAAAATGCGTATTGGAAAACAAATTGCAAAATGAACTGCCCGGATTAAAAGGATTTTCTGCAACTAATCTTCAGAGAATGACTTCATTTTATGAGTTTTTGCTTATTATATATTTTTTACATAAATTTGTCATTTAATGTGAGTTGTATAATTTCAGATAATTAAAGGATTTTTTGTTTTTTAGAAAAACAAAAAGGTAAGTTTATTTACCTATATTGGACAGATAAACGTAATAGTAACTTTATTCGTACGTCAAACTATCTAAAAACTATTAAAAAGCAAATATTTTGATAAAAAAGCAAAACGTATAATACTAAAAAACCGCATTTTTACAATTCGTGGAGTGCAGGTTATGCTTGATAGCGATTTAGCAGAAATATATCAAGTGGAAACAAGAATTTTAAATCAGACTGTTAAAAGAAACATTAAGCGTTTTCCTTCTGAGTTTATGTTTCGATTAAGCAAAGTCGAATTTGAAAACCTGAATACACAAGTTTTGATATCACAAATTGTGACATCAAAAGAAAGCCGGGGTGGTAGAAGAAAAATACCCTTTGTTTTTACAGAGCAGGGTGTATCTATGCTTTCGACTGTTCTCAGAAGCAAAGTAGCTATTGACGAAAGTGTTTTACAACTTTTTACCAAAAGAGGTAAAAACGTAAACCTAAGCATCTATACCAAAAACATTTCAAAAGTGTTAACACAAGATATTGAAAAACACAACCAACAAAATATTTGGTATCAAGTACTGAATATGATAATTCATATAAAATCACCTGTTGTCTTTCAGAAATATTGAATTTAAAAATTGTTTCATCAGAGAATGGATTCGGATAAATATTTACAGCATTTATCAATTAAATTCTTACTCTTAAAAACTCCCAATAATCATTTTTTTATATCAATTTATCAAACAAGATATTTTTAAAAAATACTATTGAGAACTTTTTTTCTTTTTTTCCGGTAATTCTTTTTTTTAATAAAAAAATTATTATAATTTTGCACGCCAAATAAAAACAGAGGTAGAATAAATAAAAAAAGAAAATGGCTAATCATAAATCTGCATTAAAAAGAATTCGTTCAAATAACATAAGAAGATTACGTAACAGATACCAGGCTATAACTATGCGTAATGCACTCAAAAAATTTAGAGCCATCACTGATAAAAAGGAAGCAGCAGAAAAACTTCCTAAAATATTTGCTTTAATCGACAAACTGGCAAAAACTTCCGTTATTCATAAAAACAAAGCAGGTAATTTAAAATCTAAAATAGCAAAACAAACAAATTCATTATAGGAATTTTTTAAGATATTTTATTAAAGAGCCTTTTCGTTTAGCGGAAAGGCTCTTTTTTTTATGATAAGTACGAAAGTAAAAATGCATATTTCTTATTAAATTAAAACATTCAACACTCAATAAACAACACTCAACGACCAAAGGGAGTCCGTCTGGATTTTCATTATTTCGATATATTCTTTTTTCCCTTTATTATTGATTATTGAATGTTGCTTATTGAGTGTTTTTTTCTGAAATAACATCAATATTTAACGTCGAAACAAATAGAAACTATTATTCCCTGATTTTTACTATTTTTGCTATCATCAATTAATTCTATGAACTTACTTACAAACTTTTGAAATCTTGCAGTAATATTTTCCAAATTTACATTCTATGAATAAATACAACGAAAAGACCTCCATAAAAAACTGGGCTGAAGATGATCGCCCGAGAGAAAAATTACTTCTGAAAGGTAAAAATTCTCTTTCCAATGCCGAACTTATTGCCATTCTTATTGGTTCGGGAAACCAAAATGAATCTGCCGTGGATCTATCGAAA
>DAOVNY010000127.1 GCA_030630005.1 Bacteroidales bacterium
ATTGCAATAAAAAAGGAAGCCGCAGCTACTGTCCAAAGTTTTTTGATATAACTGTCTAAATGGCTGTATACTTTTTTATCCTTATTTATTTTGCGATCCATAAAAAACAAGATTACAAATCCAATTATACAAAACACTACCCAATTACCAAGACTATACAGTCCCATTAATTCATAAGCTTCTTTGTTATGTAAAATTTTTAGGATAATGAAATTAGAAAAGCTTGCAAGAGTTAACAGCCAACCCCAAAGGAGGAATATTTTTGCACTTTCCTTATAATTCATCTTAAAGTTTGAAATAGCTTTATTAATTATAGCAAAGCTTTCTTCCGGAGTTAAATTTTTTTTGTCCATTTTTTCATGTTTAAATATTAATTAAAGTGCAAAAGTAAACAAGTTAATTTTATTAACCAAATAAAAATTACTTTTTTTTTATTAAACGAATAAAAACTCAGCCATTTCAATAAGTTTTTAATATAGTTTCGGAATATGTGATCTTCTTGCTTGTGTTGGTTCTTCGCCTTATTGGTAACTACATAATATTGCTTCATTTCTATTCAAAACAACAATGAAACACTTTTACCCTTTTATCGCCTTCACCCCCGGTAATTCTTTACCCTCAATAAATTCAAGCATTGCACCTCCACCTGTTGAAACATAACTTACTTTTTTCGACAAATTGAATTTGTTAATGGCTGCCACTGAATCGCCGCCACCAATTAAAGAATAAGTGCCTTTTTGAGTTGCTTCTGCAATTTGCTCTGCAATATCTTTTGTTCCTTTTTCAAAATTCGGCATTTCAAAAACTCCCATTGGTCCGTTCCAGAGTATGGTTTTTGAATTATTAATAACTTCTTCAAACTTTTCTATAGTTTCCGGTCCAATATCCAAACCCATCCATCCGTCAGGAATATCATAAGAATTACAAGATATTTTTTGTGCATCATTTTTAAATTCATCTGCTGCAATAGTATCCGTCGGTAAATAAAAATTAACACTGAGTTTTTTTGCTTTTTCAATTGTATTTAAAGCAACATCCAAAAGATCTTCTTCAATTAGTGAGTTCCCAATATTTCCACCCAACGCCTTAATAAAAGTAAACATCATACCACCCCCGATTATAATATTGTCAACTTTTTCGAGTAACTGATTTATGATTTCAATCTTCCCCGAAACCTTTGCCCCACCAAGAATTGCAGTAAAAGGTTTTTGTGGCTCGGATAAAACTTTGTTTAAATTTTCTAATTCATTTTCCATGATATATCCAAATAATTTATCCTTTGGAAAAAACTTTGCAATTACCGCAGTAGAAGCATGTGCCCGATGAGCAGTTCCAAAAGCATCATTTATATAAACATCACCCAATCCGGCTAATTTCTCAGCAAAATCTTCATTTCCCTTTTTTTCTTCTTTATAAAAACGAAGGTTTTCCAGAAGCAAAACTTCTCCTGATTTAAGGTTTGAAGCTAACTCAAAAGTTTTTTTCCCAATGCAGTCATCAGCAAATTTTATATCAGTACTAAGTTTTTCGGAAAGATATTTTATTAGATGTTTTAATGAAAATTTTTCTTCGGGACCATCTTTTGGTCTGCCGAGATGTGACATTAAAATAACCGAACCGCCTTCATTAAGCACTTTTTTAATTGTGGGAATTGCAGCATTAATTCTTGTTGCATCAGTAATTTCAAATTTATCATTCAGAGGTACATTAAAATCAACCCTGATCAATGCTCTTTTATTCTTAAAATTATATGTGTCAATCGTTTTCATATTAAATTAGTTTTGTGAAAATTAATAAAAATCAAAATTAATATTTTTGAATGAAATTTTAAATATTCTATTTTATAAAAAATATTAATTTAGCGGATAAGGGTGAAAAAATAATTTTTAAATCATAAGTAATTTCATGGAAAATTTTAACGGTCGGATTATTTCACAATTACCACATTACGGCACTTCAATATTTTCGGTTATGTCAAAGATTGCCAATGAGCATAATGCGATTAATCTTTCGCAAGGCTTTCCTGATTTTGATATTTCCGAAGAATTAATTGGGCTTGTCAATCATTATATGAAAGATGGTAAAAATCAATATGCTCCGATGCAGGGAATTTTACCTCTTCGCGAAAATATTTCCGCGAAAGTTAAAAAAACTTATGATGCCGATTATGATCCTGAAAAAGAAATAAATATTACAGCCGGTGCTACTCAGGCAATTTATACCATTATCTCTGCTTTTATTAAAGATGATGATGAAGCAATAATATTTGAGCCGGCTTATGACAGTTACGCTCCTGCAGTAGAGCTAAATGGCGGAAGGGTTAAATATGCAAAACTTAAAAGCCCGACTTATGAAATCGACTGGGATGAGTTGCCAAAAATGGTAACTATCCAAACAAAACTTATTATCATCAACTCACCTCATAATCCTACGGGGGCGGTTTTAAGTAAAGATGATATGATTAAATTGGAACGTCTTACAAGAAATACTGATATTGTAATTTTAAGTGATGAGGTTTATGAACATTTGATTTTTGATGAGCATGTTCATCAAAGTATTTGCCGTTTTCCAAAGCTTGCCGAAAGAAGTTTTGTCGTTGGCTCTTTTGGAAAAACATTTCATGCTACCGGTTGGAAAATGGGATTTGTACTTGCACCTGAAAACTTAATGACCGAATTCAGAAAAGCTCATCAGTTTATTGTTTATGCTTGTAATACACCTGTACAATACGCCATTGCTGATTTTTTGAAATATAAAAGGAATTACAGTAAAATAGGAAAGTTTTATCAAAAAAAACGTGATTATTTTGTTAAACATCTGCAAAAGTCAAAATTTAAAATAATTCCATCTTACGGGACTTATTTTCAATTACTCGATTACAGCAACATCAGCAATAAAAATGAAATGGATTTTGCTTTGTGGCTGATTGAAAAACATGGAATTGCTGCAATACCTATTTCCCCGTTTTATCATAGAAAAGATGAAAATAAAATGTTACGATTTTGTTTTGCAAAAAAAGACGAAACACTGAAAAAAGCTGTTCAAATATTATGCAAGATTTAAGTATATCAATAATTCAATCGGAAATTGTATGGGAAAATCCGGAAAAAAATATCAATCTCTTCAACAAGAAAATTGATGATATTAATTCGGATACTGATCTCATTATCCTTCCTGAAGTTTTTAATACCGGGTTTCCTGTTGATCCCAAACGTTTTGCCGAAACCCTTAACGGAAAAACTGTTAACTGGCTTAAACAAAAAGCTGCCGAAAAAAATTGTGTTATCACCGGAAGTCTTTTGATTAAAGAAAATAAAAAGTTTTATAATTGCCTGATATGGATGCAAGCAGATGGAAACTTTAAAACTTACAAAAAAAGACATGTTTTTCATCTTGGCGAAGAATCGGAGATAATTTCTCCCGGCAAGGGAAAATTAATAGTAGAGCTGAAAGGATGGAAGATATGTCCAATGATTTGCTTTGATCTAAGATTTCCTGTCTGGAGCAAAAATCGTTTTATAAATAATGAATTTGAGTACGATCTTTTGATCTATGTTGCAAATTGGCCGGCACAAAGAAGTTATCCGTGGAAACAATTTTTAATAAGCAGAGCGATAGAAAATTTATCATATCTTGCCGGGGTTAACAGGATTGGCACCGATAATCCGGGAAATAAATATTCCGGCGATTCGGCGGTGATAAATCCCAAAGGAGAAATCATTTCAAATATTACTCCCGAAAAGGAGCAAACAGAAACTATATCATTATCATATAAAAATCTTGAACAATTTAGAAATGATTTTAATGTAGGTTATGATTGGGATGATTTTGAAATTATAATTTTATGAATTAATTTCGCAGCCGAAAAATTTTTTATGTTATGAATATCATTATCGCAGGAGACGGAGAAGTTGGATTACACCTTGCACAGGAATTAGCCAACGAAAATCATGATATCACAATTATTGATCAGCATGAAGAAATGCTAAAAATGGTTGAATCACACACCGACCTTATGACAATAATGGGAAGTCCAACCTGTATTTCGGTTTTACAAAATGCCAATATTAAAAAAGCAGATCTATTGATTTCGGTGGTTCACAATGAAAATATCAACCTGATAACGGCAATGCTCGGAAAACAGCTTGGTGCAAAACGCACAATTGCCAGAGTTAACAATCTTGAAAATCTCAGCAAGGAAAATATACAGATATTTAAAAATCTTGGTATTGATTCGTTGGTTTGTCCCGAAGAAATTGCAGCACAAGAAATAATAGGACTTCTTAAACAAACCGCAGCTACAGAAATTTTTGATTTTTCAGATGGTAAACTTTCTTTATTTCTAATTAAACTTGACGAAAATGCTCCTGTAATCAATAAAACATTAAATCAAATTGCGGAGGAATATCCTCATCTGAATTTTAGATCTGTTGCTATTCATCGTAATTCAAAAACTATTATCCCAAAAGGTGATAATATGTTAAAGGCAAATGATCTGTCGTATGTCATTACTAAACCCGAAGGCATAAATGAACTTCTTATGCTAAGTGGTAAAAAACATATTGATATCCATAATGTTATGATAGTTGGCGGAGGGAGAGTTGGAAGAACAACAGCAAAAAAACTTGAAAAAGATCTTAATATAAAGTTGTTCGAAATTAATAAAGAAAAGTGTATGTCTCTTAGCGATTTGCTTGACGAAACTTTGGTAATCAATGGCGATGCACGAAATATTCAATTACTGATTGACGAAGATCTTAAAGGCATTGATGCATTTATTGCGGTTACTGATAATTCTGAAACAAATATTTTAACCTGCCTTCATGCCAGAAAATATGGAGTAAAACGTACAATTGCCCTTGTCGAAAATATTGATTATATTGATATTTCACAAAATATCGGGATAGATACAATCATCAATAAAAAACTTATCACGGCAAGTTATATCGTCCGTTTTACTATGGGTGCAGAAGTTACCTCTATCAAATGCTTAAGTGGTATCGATGCCGAAGTTATGGAATTTATCGCAAAGCCCAATTCACCTGTAACTAAAAAACCTATTTCTAAATTAAAAATTCCTATAGGAGCAATCATCGGAGGAATTGTACGTGGTAACGAAAGCTTTATTGCTATTGGCGATTTCCAAATTCTGGAAAATGATAAAGTTGTTATTTTTACTTTACCAGAAGCTACTCATAAAATTGGAAAGCTCTTTAACTAAAAATATTAACTTCGGGGCGTCAAAAATTTAAACAAAATCATTAATTATTATGCGTAGTTGGGCAAAATTCAACAAAAAAATTATTATCCGGCTTATTGGATTTCTTTTGATTTTCGAAGGATTTTTTATGCTTACGGGTTTACCTTTTTCCTGGTATTACTGTGGAACAGGATGTAATTCCTTACTTGTTTCAGGGCTGATAACAATAGTTACCGGTTTAGTACTTATAATTTTGACAAGAAAAAACATCGAAAAAAATATAGGAAAAAGAGAAGGTTATGTAATTGTTTCATCAGCATGGATAATTATTTCGCTTTTTGGAACATTGCCTTTTTTAATTAGTGGTACAATACCAAATTTTACCAATGCTTTTTTCGAAACCATGTCAGGTTTTACAACAACCGGAGCATCAATTTTAAATGATGTTGAATCAGTACCCAAAGGCATACTTTTTTGGCGCAGCATGACTCACTGGATAGGAGGGATGGGAATAATTGTTTTGTCAGTTGCAGTTTTACCTGTATTAGGAATTGGTGGTATGCAGTTGTTTATGGCTGAAATGCCCGGTCCTCAACCCGACAAACTTCATCCCAGAATAACACAGACAGCTAAACGTTTGTGGGCTATTTATGTTATGTTAACTTTTGCTGAAACAGCTTTTCTTATGTTCGGCGGAATGGACCTTTTTGATTCACTTTGTCATTCTTTTGGAACTATGGCAACAGGAGGTTTTTCAACACAAAACAACAGTATCGCCGGGTATTCGCCGTATATCCAATATGTTATAATTGTTTTTATGATTTTTGCCGGAACTAATTTTACATTGCATTATTATGCCCTTCACGGGAAGTTGAAAAAAGTATGGCAAAACGAGGAATTCAGATATTATGTTTCTCTGTTATTAATTATTAGCCTGATTATTACTTTTACTCTATTTGCTTTTGATTTTGGAGATATTGAAAAATCTTTCAGAGATGCGCTCTTTCAGGTGGTATCTGTCGTTACAACTACCGGATACGTTACTTCTAATTATTTAATCTGGCCAGGTAAAGTTTTATGGGTAGTGATTTTTTTATTGATGTTTATTGGTGGTAGTGCAGGTTCAACAGGTGGTGGTATGAAAATCATCAGACAACTCTTACTTTTTAAAAATACCATTGTGGAGTTTAAACGTGCAATACATCCAAATGCTGTAATTTCAGTAAAATACAATAAAAAGTCTGTACCACAACAAATCATCTTTTTAATAATGACATTCTTTTTTACTTATATCGTAATATTTGGTTTTGGTACTTTTGTAATGACTTTATTTGGTTTGGATTTTGAAACAGCTATCGGTGCAACAATTGCATCTCTCGGTAATATTGGTCCCGGTATTGGTGATGTTGGACCAACAGGAAATTATGCATTTATCCCTTCCGGTGGAAAATGGTTTCTTTCGTTTTTGATGCTCTTAGGAAGACTTGAGCTTTTTACTGTTCTGATTATTCTCTCACCGGCTTTTTGGAGAAAATAATTTGATTAATTTTGCATCATGGAAAATAAATTAAAATTTACAAATACACTTACCCGCAAAAAAGAGTTGTTTGAACCTTTAAATCCTCCTTTTGTAGGAATGTATGTTTGTGGTCCTACTGTTTACGGCGATGCTCATTTGGGTCATGCACGTCCTGCCATTACTTTTGATTTGATATTCCGGTACCTTTTACATCTTGGATATAAAGTTAGATATGTAAGAAACATTACTGATGTTGGTCATTTG
>DAOVNY010000110.1 GCA_030630005.1 Bacteroidales bacterium
CTTTTTTTCCGGTAATTCTTTTTTTTAATAAAAAAATTATTCTAATTGTGCACGCCAAATCAATACAGAGGTATAATAAATAAAAAAAGAAAATTGCTAATCATAAATCTACATTAAAAAGAATTCGTTCAAATAACATAAGAAGATTACGTAACAGATACCAGGCTATAACTATGCGTAATGCACTCAAAAAATTTAGAGCCATCACTGATAAAAAGGAAGCAACAGAAAAACTCCCTAAAATATTTGCTTTAATCGACAAACTGGCAAAAACTTCTGTTATTCATAAAAACAAAGCAGGTAATTTAAAATCTAATATAGCAAAACAAACAAATTCATTATAGGAATTTTTTAAGATATTTTATTGAAGAGCCTTTTCGTTTAGCGAAAAGGCTCTTTTTTTTATGATAAATACGAGAAGTAAATAAAAACGCCTATTTCTCTTTCTATTTTTTTATTACTTTTGTTGTAAGCACAATCAATCTACTTACAAACTTTTGAAATCTTGCAGTAATATTTCCAAATTTCCATTCTATGAATAAATACAACGAAAAGACTTCCATAAAAAACTGGGCTGAAGATGATCGCCCGAGAGAAAAATTACTTCTGAAAGGTAAAAATTCTCTTTCCAATGCCGAACTTATTGCTATTCTTATTGGTTCGGGAAACCAAAATGAATCTGCCGTGGATCTATCGAAAAACATTTTAAATAGTGTTAATACAAATTTGGCAGAACTATCAAAATTAAGCGTAAAGGATTTGATGAAATTTAAAGGAATAGGAGAGGCGAAAGCAATAAGCATTATTGCAGCTCTTGAGCTTGGAAAACGAAGACGTGTATCAGATATCATAAATAAAAAAACAATAATCGGCAGTAAAGATGTTTTTGAGTTTTTTCAGGGAATTCTCGCTGATGCAAATTATGAGGAATTCCATATTTTGCTTCTCAATAGAGCCAATAAAATAATCAGACAATTTAATATCAGCGAAGGAGGAATTTCAGGTACAATTGCCGACCCAAAAAAAATATTTAAAATTGCTCTGGAAAATAATGCATCTTCAATGGTTCTCTGTCATAATCACCCTTCCGGGAATATAAAACCAAGTAACTCTGACATAAAACTTACTAAAAATATTAAAAATGCAGGAGAACTTCTTGAAATAAAAATCCTGGATCACGTTATTATTGGTGATGAAAATTATTTTAGCTTTGCTGATGAAAATATGCTTTAAGATTGAATGATTAAATGATTAAATAAAATGATTAAGATTTTGACAGTAATCGGCGCAAGACCGCAAATAATAAAAGCAGCAGCATTAAGCCGTGCAATTAGAAATAAATTCAGTGATAAAATAAACGAAATCATTGTGCATACAGGTCAGCATTACGACGAAAATATGTCGAATGTTTTTTTTGATGAATTACAAATCCCAAAACCGAATTACAATTTGAATGTCGGTTCGTCCGGTCATGCACGGCAAACAGCTCAAATGATTGTTGGAATTGAAGAGATTTTACTAAAAGAAAAACCTGATTTTATTATCCTTTACGGAGATACAAATTCAACTCTTGCAGGTGCTGTTGCAGCAGCAAAAATCCACATTCCCGTTATTCATATTGAAGCCGGTTTAAGATCATTCAACAAAAAGATGCCCGAAGAAATAAATAGGATCACTTGCGATCATGCTTCTACCTTGCTTTTTTCTCCTACTAAAACCGGATTTAATAATTTGGTAAGAGAAGGATTTGCTATTAATAACAAACCACCTTTTACAATTGATAACCCGCAAATTTATCATTGTGGTGATGTTATGTACGACAACAGTTTGTATTTCTCAGAAATTACTGAAAGCAGATCAGACATCATCAATAAACTAAATCTTAAGAAAAATAAATTCATTCTTGGAACTATCCATCGCAATAATAATACTGATGACCAAATTCGATTAAATGCAATCTTTTCTGCATTAAATAAAATTTCTTCTAAAGACAAAATAATTACGGTTCTGCCATTACACCCCCGGACATCAAAACTTCTCAAAAAAAACTTATCTAAAAAACTTTATCAGGAAATTTTCAAAAATCCATATATTAAAATTATACAACCGGTATCTTTTCTTGACATGATTGCATTGGAAAAAAATGCCAAAATTGTGATGACCGATTCCGGCGGAGTACAAAAAGAAGCATATTTCTTTGAAAAACCGTGTATTATCATGAGATCAGAAACCGAGTGGAAAGAAATTGTTGAGAATAAAACTGCAATTGTTGCCGATGCGGATGAACAAAAAATCATTGATTCGTATCATCATTTTATCAAAAAAGACAAACTGAACTTCCCAAGAATATTTGGTGATGGGAAAGCAGCAGAGTTTATTTGTGGAGAGATAATCAAATAATTAAAAATATATTTTTGTTTACAATAATTTTACCTACTTTTGCCGTCCGTTTTAAAAATGCGGATAGATTAATAAAATAAATAATTAACTAACAATTTTAAAAATGAATAATTACGAAACCGTTTTCATTGTAACTCCCGTTTTATCTGAAGGTCAGATGAAGGAAGCGGTACAAAAGCACAAGAAGTATCTGAAGGATAACAATGCCGAGATAATTCATGAAGAGAATTGGGGTATTCGCAAATTAGCGTATCCAATCCAAAAAAAATCAACAGGTTTTTATTATCTGATTGAATTTAAAGCAGAAGGTCAGCTTATTTCTAAACTCGAAGTTGAATTTAAAAGAGATGAGAGACTACTTCGCTTCCTTACTGTGAAGCTCGATAAACATGCGATTAAATACAACGAAAAGAAACGCAGATTGGCAAAAGAAGCTAAAGAGCAAAAAGCAGAAGAAAAATAAAATTTTTTTTTAACTTTAAAAATTTATAAAATGGCACAACATAATTCAGATATTAAGTATCTAACGCCCATTACGGTTGATACAAAGAAAAAAAAATATTGCCGCTTCAAGAAAAGCGGAATTAAATATATTGATTACAAAGACCCTGATTTTTTAATGAAATTCGTTAACGAACAAGGTAAAATTTTACCTCGTCGTATAATGGGTACTTCTACAAAATATCAGAAAAAAGTTGCTCAGGCAGTTAAAAGAGCACGTCATTTAGCATTAATGCCATACGTGGCTGATCTTTTAAAATAAGGAGGGAAAAATGGAAATTATATTAAAACAAGATGTTCCGAATTTAGGATACAAAAACGATCTAATTACTGTAAAAAGCGGATACGGAAGAAATTTTCTTATTCCAAAAGGTATGGCAATTATTGCTTCTGAAACAAACAAGAAAATTCGTGCCGAAGAGGTTAAACAGAAAACACATAAAGAAGAAAAATTCATAAAAGAAGCCGAAGAACTTTGCAAGGCTCTTGAACTGGTAAAACTTAAAATCCCTGCTAAATCAGGTACTTCAGGAAAAATCTTTGGGTCTGTAAATGCACTTCAAATTGCTGAAGCTCTTAAAGAAGAAAAATTCGATATCAACAGAAAAATGATTGACGTTGACGGCGATTCAATTAAAGAACTTGGTAACTACACAGCAAAAATCAAACTTTATAAAGACATTCACGCTGAAGTAAAATTTGAAGTTTTTGGAGAATAATATACTACTTCTTAACAATTTTGCGAAGCAAAAGCTGTTTATACATGCACAAACTCTTAGGAGTTTGGAAGTAGTAATGCGGTACAAAACAAAACTATAAATTTTGCAATTCTGTTCCGTACAAGTATAAAATATTATTTTTATATAGAAAAAGGCTTTGGGTTTCCAGAGCCTTTTTTTGTACTCCTTTAAATCCGCAAGCGGATTCTATTTGGACACTAATTTCACTAATTAACACTAATTTTATATCACTAAAATAGGTGAACGATTTTCCGTCTAATTCACTCATTACATTACACTAATAAAAATCCTTGCGGATTTATGGTACTCCAAAAGATTTGTGATTTTAAATTTTCAAGGATCAAGAATCAAGGATCCAATTTCAAATTTATGATACAAATAGTCAAATAATATCTATTTTTGCTAAACGAAAATAAGTCCATTTCAAATGATCACAAAAAATCAAGTCAAATATATAAACTCACTGAAGTCAAATAAATTCAGAAAAAAGCATAATGAATTTATTGTAGAAGGGGTAAAACTTGTTGACGAAATTCTTAATAGCAGCTTTGAAATTACTTCACTTTTTGTTACGAAAAACCGGATTGAAGAAAACGAAAATAATCTGCCGGAAAACATTGAGATTACTGAAATTAACGACAAAGAATTAAAAAATATCAGCGGCTTAACAACACCAAACGAAGTGTTTGCCATCGTGAAAATCCCTAAAAATTCGATTAACACAGATACAATCTTTAACGATTTGGTATTGGTTCTTGATAAAATCCGTGACCCGGGAAATCTGGGAACTATCATTCGTACTGCAGATTGGTTTGGAATTAAAAATATAATATGCTCAAGTGATACAGTTGACCTTTATAATCCAAAAGTAGTTCAGGCAACAATGGGCTCGATTGCAAGAGTAAACGTTCATTACACCGACCTTAAAAAGTTCCTTAAAGATACTCCTGAAAACATTCCTGTTTACGGTACATTTTTGGAAGGAGAAAATTTTTATACCTGCAAATTACCAAAGAATGCAATTATTGTGATAGGTAATGAATCGAATGGTATTTCTGAAGAAATTGCCGGACTGATAAATCATAAAATATTTATTCCTCCATTTTCTTCAAAGCAAACAGCCGAATCATTAAATGCTTCCATTGCTACTGCTTTAGTTTGTTCTGAGTTTCGTAGAATACGATAACTTGAAATGCGTAAATGATTGAATGCGTAAATGATTAAATAAAAACAATATGAACTATTTTTATTATTTTTGCAAATAATATTTACAATCAAATAACTGAACCATGATTCTTAAAATAATGCTTATTACACTTGTTTTGATAGCAATTGCTTTTGCAGCAATCGGTATAAAAATGTTCCTGAAAAAAGATGGGAAATTTGAAAAACAATGCAGCACAGTTGATCCCGAAACAGGAAAACGAATTGGATGTATTTGTGGTGCAGGTGATGGTGGTTCAAAATGCGAAAATAAAGAATAACTTTAGTTCACTTTAAGTACTCTTTTTATATACTAAATTTCTTCCTTCAAAATTTTTTGCAATCCTTTTGTACAATAAGTTTTTAGAATATCCTTTTCAGAATAAATAAAATAAGCTTCAAGTTTCTGATTTTCTTCAAGAAACTTTTTTGATTCTTCAAGACCCATCACCATAAAAGCAGTTGCATAAGCATCAGCCATTGTAGCATTTTCAGCTAAAATAGAAACACTTAAAAGTGAGTGAGTAACAGGATAACCGGTTTTTGGATTGATAGTATGAGAATATCTGACACCATCTTCTTCATAGTATTTTCTATAACTTCCTGAAGTTGCTAATGATTTGTTCTCCAAAGTAACAACAGCTTTTAATGTTCGTTCACTATCTTTTGTTTCTGTGGGTTTTTCAATACCGACTTTCCACAAACTACCATCTGGCTTTTTCCCATTCGCAACAACTTCTCCACCAATATCAATAATATAATTATTTATTCCTTTACTTTGCAGAAATCCGGCAACAAGATCAACCGAATAACCTTGTGCAATTGCATTAAAATCGAATTTTATTTTCGGATTATCTTTTATTATTTTTTCATCTGACAAAGAAACCGCCTTAAAATTAATAAGAGGCAGCAAACTGTCAACAATATATTTATCAACTTTTATCCTGTCGGAGAAACCAAAACCCCACGCATTTATCAATGGTCCGACTGTAATATCAAAAGCACCATCGGTATTTTCCGAAACTTTTTTCGATAATTCAAAAAGTTCGATAAAATGATCGTTGAGAACAACATCAGTTTCGTTTCGGTTTACCCGAGATAAAATTGAATTTTCAACCCATAACGAAGCTGTATTATCAAAATCCTTTAACAGAGAATCAATCTCTCTTTGATAACTAACACTATCTTTTTCGAAATAAGTAACGGCATAATACGTTCCCTGAATCTCACCACCAAACATAATTTTTTGAGGCTTCTCAACGTAATTACAAGAATAATTTATTGTAATTATTACAACGAGAAGCAGAAGAAATTTTTTATACATTGGATGACATTTTTAATAATTATTATTGAATAATTTCATAAACCAGAAATTAAAATGCAATTACACATACTATCCCAATACTATTTTTTCGACAATTCAACTCTTTGTTAATAAATGGTTTAAAATGTACCTTGATATTTGATCTATCCCTATTTCTAATTGATAGATTTTTAACTTTTGCTACTTTCACAGCATCAATTGATGACCATATTTGTATACCAAAAGCAGAAATTATCCCACTTAAAATCATTATACTTCCCAAGCTACCATCCATAAAAAATACACTTTCTGGATTGTTATTTTCAGGATCTAAACTCTTAGGATATTGAATTAATGCTCCAGTCGACATTAGAATAATTGCTCCACTATAACCTGCTAGGAAATTATATCCTCTTCTATTTTCATTACAATAAATTTGCCCTAGGCCAGGAACAATATAAGAAGCTACTCCAGAAATAATAGGATGATACTTGTCATTAGCATCATAACTATATGATTTGTAATTGTATAATAATTTATCCTTTGAATATTGTGCAGAAATATCTTCAGACATTATCAATGTAAATATTAAAAACAAAAATATTCTCATTTTTTTAACTTTTATGGTTAGCAACTTTTATATACAAACCCAAAATTACAAAATATTTATCAGTGTCAATCTATAATTAATTTGACAACCCACAGATCAAAAAAAAAGTCTCCGCAAGGGAGACTTCTATATTTTAACCACCGAAATCATCGAACATGATCATTTCATCAGGGACACCGTAATCGTCAAGCATTTTGAGCACGGCATCGTTCATCATAGGAGGACCGCAAAGGTAAAATTCAATTTCCTCGGGTTCGGGATGTTCTTTTAAATAATTATCAATAATTACCTGATGAATAAATCCTTCGTAACCATCCCAGTTGTCTTCGGGAACCGGTTCGGATAATCCAATATTAAATTTAAAATTAGGGAATTCTTTTTCTATTTTCTGAAATTCATCAATATAAAATAATTCTCTTAACGAGCGACCACCATACCAAAAAGTAGCTTTCCGGTCTGTTTTTTCTGTTTTAAAAAGATGGAAGATATGCGACCTCATTGGTGCCATTCCTGCACCACCACCGATAAACATCATTTCTCTTTTTGTGTCCTTGATAAAGAATTCCCCGTAAGGACCCGAAACAGTAACTTTATCACCCGGTTTTCGGGAGAAAATATATGAAGAACAAATTCCGGGATTCACCTTTTTAAATCCTTTGGTTTTCGGATCGAAAGGAGGTGTTGCAATACGAATATTCAGCATAACAATGTTTCCTTCGGCAGGATGATTAGCCATAGAATAAGCACGGAAAATAAGCTCAGGATTTTTCATTTTTAAATCCCACATTTTAAACTTATCCCAGTCACCTTTATACTCATCATCAATTTCAATATCATGATAATCAACCACACATTTAGGAACATCAATTTGAACATAACCACCTGATCTGAAATCCATAGTTTCGCCTTCAGGCAATTTAACAACAAATTCTTTAATAAAAGTAGCAACATTTTTATTCGACACAACTTCGCATTCCCATTTCTTAATTCCAAAAATTTCCTTTGGAATTGCAATTTCCATGTCTTCTTTTACCTTAACCTGACAGCCTAAACGCCAGTTATTCATTTGTTCTTTTCTGGTAAAAAAACCTGTTTCGGTAGGAAGAATGGAACCACCTCCCGACA
>DAOVNY010000171.1 GCA_030630005.1 Bacteroidales bacterium
TATATCCACGCATTATTGTCCAAAAAACTGTTGGTGCATATCCATAACCTCTGTCTATACGTTGTTCGTATTGAATACCGAATTTGATTTCGTGATTTCCAACATCGGCTGCACCGGATACATTGATACCAATTTGGGTATTATCGGTATGTCCATAACCTGCTTGTATTGCTCCGGGGCTTTGGTATAATCCATATATACTTGGAGGACCTTGCCCGTTTAAGAGACCACCACCTAATTGTATTTGATTGGTGTTTTGGTAATTTCCTTCAGTTTGTCCGGCAAAAAAATCATAATATGAAGAAGTATAGTTTGCTATTAAAGGGTTATGATCAGAAGGTGTAAATTCAACCAATGTATCATAATCCCATGAGTTAAGTAACCATACATTATTATAAGTATGTCCGTTAATAGTATCGGCACCTAATTCATAGGAAGAAGTTTTATAAGTTTTATACTGACCTAAGTATCCATATTGAAAAAGATTGTCTTTATGATCGGCATCCTGAGATGTTGCAGAATATTTTGAATAGTCAGCCTGGATAGTATAGTAAACATTTTTGATAAGAGCTTTACTGTCTCTTGATACAGGGAATCTTTGGGTAAATCTACCATAAACCCTCCATGTATTATTCTCGTTTAAACTATTTTTATCAAAGTTGAGTAAAGAAGCGGAATAACTGTATCCTCTCCATTTGTTATAAATGTATTGACCGCCAAATGTAAGGTTAATAGTTTCTGTTGTTTTCACATCAAATTTACCGGAAATATTGAATCCCATTGCAGCAGTATTTTGCGTGTTATTCATGTGTTCCATATCATCAAGTCTTAGAAAGACTCCGTTTTGGAATGTTCCGCCTGAAGCGAGACCTGAAGGACGTAAAGGGTTATCCTCAAGATATTGGATTATATCATCTTTGGCTTTGTAAATTCCTATTGCTCGTGGTGCTCCGTCTTTTCTGTAAGAAGCATCAGCTGCAATAAAATAGCCGAGAAGAGATGAAATAACATTACCGTTCTCATCTTTTTTTGTTAAAAGAGGTCCGTTAAGATTAATTCCAAGTCGATTATAACCGAAAGCATCTAAGTATTCGGATGTTTCCATTTCTAAACCGGCACCGAATTGACGTGAAGGTCCTTTTGTTGTTACGTTGATAACACCACCTGTTGCATCTCCATACTGAGCAGGAAGTCCACCGAGAATAACTGTTACCTGTTCGATAGCTGATGCAGGAAGTGAAGAAGATCCTCTGACCCTGATACCGTCAATGTACATTACAGTACCATCAGAACGTGAACCTCTGATACTTCCTCTTTCACCATCTCTCGAGAAAACACCACCAACAGTAGTTGCAACAGCATTTGCCGAGCGGTTAGGCATTTTTTGTATCTCTTCGGCAGTTACAGTAGCACCACTTGCGGTTTTGTCTTTCGAAATAAGCGGAACTTTATAGTCAATTACCTCAAAAGTTTCAAGTGTTTCAACTGTTGATTTCATTTCAATATCGTAAAAACGAATTTGATCTGAACTGATAATGACTCCTTTGATAAGCATTGGTTTATACCCAATATAAGTTGCTTTTACATTATAAGTTCCCGGAGGTATTGGTTTTACCTGATAATTTCCGTCAAAATCAGATGTTGATCCTCCAATCTGAGTACCTCCACGTTCAACGATAATATTCGCAAACGGAATAGGCTCCCTTGTTTCTTTGTCGATAATCTTGCCCTTTAGGGCTCCTGATTGTGATAATACTAACAAATTGGCAGTTAGTACTATTCCAATGGTTAAAAGTAATTTTCTTAACATATTATTTCTTTTTATGTTAGATTATACAAATGTGCTTTAAAAGTCGGTAAAGATAACAATAAATTAAATTATTTTAACAAATAATAATAATACAGCAAAAAAATCAATTACCTGTTCCGAATCTTATTAAAATTCAGACAAGTACAATTATAAAAAAATGTTTTTTTTAGCTGTAATTTATATTTATTTAAACTTATTGATAGATTCAAAACTTTAAAAACATTATTATTTATTTAAACTTTCTTACTTTATAGACCAATTCCATTTAATATTCCGGTCTTTTTAGTATTTCAGAATAAATTATTGCTTTTCTAAGGTCAAAATCAAATTCTTGTTCTGTCTCTATTTCATTGTAATCCTCAGCAACATCTGTTTCAACAAACATTTCTTTTTTATGATCTTTTTCCAAATACTGTTTAAGCATTTCTCTTGATAAGGAAGAATTACTTTCAGTTGTTTCTTCGATTGAAGAAATATTTTCAACTGACTCAATCTCAGGTTCAGTAACAATGGTTTCTTTTTCGGAAGAATAAAATGGTGATGACTCAGATTTTTGACGTGAGTATGATTGAAATTCGGAGATCATTTCTTTAAATGCAGATTGTTTAGGTTGCTCTTCTGAATCTGGAATATCGTATTCTTTTTGAGCCAGGGATTGTTTATCAGCTTGTTGTTTTTTTGCTTTTTGATTATAACTATATATTGAATAAGCCACCCAGGCAACTCCAATTAAAATATATAATATATCATCCATTTTGTTTAAATTTTTTGTAAAAATAATTAAAATATTTGGACAAAGATAAAGAATTAGATAGAATGTAAAAATATTATCTTTATTCACTCGTTAATAAAGAAATTGAATATAAAAATGAACAAAAAGAAGATACTGTTAATATTGTTTGTGCTTTTAAGCGGGATATTTTTCCAGGCAAGTTGCGGCAAAGAGCAAGTTGAAGAAGATATACCTTATATATATGTAAATTTTCAGATCAATCCGAATTCAATAGCTTATGGGAATTTAAACATTCCGGGCAACTGGGCTTATGTTACGGGAGGGTATAAAGGAATTATCATTTATAATACTGCGGTACAAGGAGAGTATCTTGCTTATGAGAGAGCTTGTCCACATGATCCGTTAGAATCAGGTTCACAGCTTAATGTTGAGGATGATAATATAATTATCAAATGTGGATCATGCGAATCCAGATTTCTGATAATTGATGGTTCTCGTTTTGACGGACCGGCTGTAAGATCATTAAAGCAATATCAAACCCATTTTGACGGAATTTATCTGCATGTGTCAAATTAGAAAAACATAGAGTTTCGAGTTTTGAGTTTAAAAACTTCAAAATCGAAACCCAAAACTTAATTTAGGAGGGTTCTAAAAATAGTGAAGTTCGAGGCGCAAGAAATTTTAAAACCGGAGTTTGCTTTTGTAAATGAGGATTTTAAAATTTTGAAGCAACGAAGAAATTTGCATTTTTAGAACCATCCTTTAATATCTGTAATGATCTGCTTTATATGGTCCTTCAATTGGAACTCCAAGATATTCAGATTGTTCTTTTGTCATTTTTGTGAGTTTAACTCCGATATGTGCGAGGTGTAAACGTGCAACTTCTTCGTCAAGATATTTTGGTAATCTGTAAACACCAATTTCGTGATCATTTTGCCAGAGATCAAGTTGAGCTAAAGTTTGGTTAGTAAAAGAATTACTCATCACAAAAGAAGGATGTCCTGTTGCACAACCAAGATTTACCAAACGTCCTTCAGCTAATAAATATATTGAATGACCATCGGGGAATGTATATTTATCAACTTGAGGTTTAATATTTTCTTTTATAATTCCCGGATATTTTTCGAGTTTTTCAACCTGAATTTCATTATCAAAATGACCGATATTACAAACGATAGATTGATCTTTCATTTCTGAAATGTGTTTGGCTGTGAGAACATCTTTGTTTCCGGTTGTAGTAACAAAAATATTTCCTTCCTTCAAAGCTTCTTCAATAGTTGTAACTTTAAATCCTTCCATTGATGCTTGTAAAGCACAGATTGGATCAATTTCGGTAATAATTACTCTGGCTCCATAACTTTTCATTGATTTTGCAGAACCTTTCCCTACATCACCATAACCGAGAACAACAACTACTTTTCCAGCTATCATCACATCAGTGGCTCTTTTGATTCCGTCAGCAAGTGATTCGCGACATCCGTAAAGGTTATCGAATTTAGATTTTGTTACTGAGTCGTTTACGTTAATTACAGGAGTCAACAATGTTCCTTTTTCCATCATTTGATATAAACGATGAACTCCGGTAGTGGTTTCTTCCGAAGCTCCTTTCCATTCTTTTACTGCCCTATGCCATTTTGTATCATCTTCGAGATATGATTCTTTTATGGTATTGATCAATGTTCGGAATTCCGTATTTTCATATTCTTTATTCAAAAGTTCAGGATCATTTTCAATTTCATATCCTTTGTGAATCATGAGTGTAGCATCTCCACCATCATCAACAACAAGATGAGGACCTTTTCCATCAGGAAAAGAAAGTGCTTGTTTTGTGCACCACCAATATTCCTCAAGTGTTTCGCCTTTCCAAGCAAATACCGGAATACCTGCTTCTGCAATGACTGCAGCAGCATGATCCTGAGTAGAGAAAATATTACAACTTGCCCATCGTACATCGGCTCCAAGCTCAACAAGAGTTTCTATTAAAATGGCGGTTTGTATTGTCATGTGAAGTGAACCGGTTATTCTGGCTCCTTGTAAAGGTTTTTCAGAAGAGTATTTTTTTCTTATTGCCATTAAACCCGGCATTTCTTTTTCGGCTATTTTAATTTCTTTTCTTCCATAAGCAGCAAGTGAAATATCTGCTATTTTGTATTTTAACTTACTTTCTGTCATTACTTTTTGCATAATTAATTTAATGTTTTAGATTTTTGGGTTGCAAAGGTAATCAAAAATTTTAAATGACTAAAATTATAAAATGACTAAAATTATAAAATGACTAAAATTATAAATACTTATCAGTTCCAATATTTTCATTAATTTTACTTTGTGAAAAATATGTAAAATGCCTGTTAAATATATCAAAGATAATAAAGATGTTATTCTTGGATTATGGAAAATAACTGAGAATGTGGAGTTTTTTCTTTCAGAACTTGATCTTTCTGAAAATGAAGTAGAATTTTTAAATTCTTTTGCAAACGAAAATCGTAAAAAGCATTGGTTGGCTTATCGAATTTTAGTTGATAGAATGATAAATAATAATCGTCATAACGAAATTAAATATGATGAAAACAGAAAACCGCA
>DAOVNY010000206.1 GCA_030630005.1 Bacteroidales bacterium
AAAATCCCGGATGAGATCAGTGATTGAATTTCTTTATCGGAATTGATCTCAATAAATTCCTTTGCCCTTACATCAATTCTAAAGGTGTTGTATTTTTTAAGTGATATGTTCTTTTGGATGTTCATAAATTTCCTTTTCCAAAAGTAAAATAAATTTATCTAAATGAAGTTTAATATTTAACATTGATATTGTAAAGACTGTATTTTGAAGAAAGTAATTATTTCCGTTATAAATGATCTTGTTACCGACAGGCGTGTTGATAAACATGCAAGAACCTTTGAGAAATTAGGTTTCGATGTTAGATTGGTTGGCAGAGTGAAAAGAGACAGTCCTGCCCTGGAACCCCGATCATACAAAACAAATAGGATGAAATTGCTTTTTGAAAAAGGTCCTCTCTTTTATGCTGAGTATAATATCCGGCTATTTATTTTTCTTCTGTTTCACAAGTCTGATTTGCTTTTGTCAAATGATCTGGATACTCTCTTGCCAAATTATCTGATACATAAAATAAAAGGTGTGGATATTATTTATGACAGTCATGAATATTTTACTGAAACTCCCGAACTTGTTAACCGTAAGTTTGTTCAGGGTGTATGGAAAAAAATTGAAGCTGTGATATTTCCAAAATTAAAAGATGTTTTTACTGTTAATCAGTCGATAGCCAAATTATTTAAAGATAAATATGGTGTTGATGTAAAAGTGGTAAGAAATATTCCTCCTACACCAAAAAACATTTCTCCAAAAACAAAAAAGGAACTTGGATTGCCGGAGGACAAAAAAATCGTGCTTTTACAAGGCTCCGGAATAAATATTCAGCGAGGTGCTGAAGAACTTGTTCAGGCAATGCAGTTTGTTGATAATGCAATTTTATTGATAATTGGTGGTGGTGATGTAATTAATATTTTGAAAAACATGGTAGTTGATCTTGATATTCAAGATAAAGTAAGATTTATTCCGCGTCTTCCTTTCGACGAAATATTTAATTATACAGTCAATGCCGATTTGGGTGTTACTATTGATAAGGATACAAATATTAATTATCGTTATAGTTTGCCTAACAAGCTGTTTGACTACATACACGCAGGTGTGCCGGTTCTGGCATCACGCTTGACGGAAATTCAAAAAATAATTGAAAAGTATGATATTGGTGAAATGATCGACAATCATAAGGCAGAGCATATTGTAAAAAAAATTACTGATATACTTGAAAATGAGGAAAATTTGCATAAATACAAGGAAAATACTAAATTTGCAGCCAAAGAACTTTGCTGGGAAAACGAAGAGCAGATTTTAATTGATGTTTATAAAACTTATGTCTGAAAAACACATCCATATTGTATCATTTGATATTCCTTACCCTCCCAATTATGGAGGCGTGATAGATGTTTTTTATAAAATAAAAGCATTATTTGATCAGGGTGTAAAAATTCATCTTCATTGTATCGAATATCCCGGAAGGGACAGAACTTCCGAATTAAATAAATACTGTGTAAGTGTTGATTATTACTATCGGAAAACAGGAATAATTTCAGCATTGAATTGTAAACCATATATTGTTGCCAGTCGCAGATCGGGTGAATTGATCAAAAATTTGCTCAAGGATGATTATCCCATACTTTTTGAAGGATTACATAGTTGTTTTTATCTAACTGACAGTCGCTTAAAAAACAGGATTAAAATATATCGCGAAAGCAATATTGAGCATCGTTATTATTTTAACTTGTTTAAGGTTGAGAAAAACATATTTTATAAAACATATTTTTTAATAGAAAGCTGGAAACTGTTTTATTATCAGAAAACACTAAAGCATGCTAACCTGATGCTTGCTGTCTCCCAAAAGGATACCGAATATTTACAGAATTGTTTTCCTGATAAAAAAGTTGTTCATCTTCCGAGTTTTCATGCAAATGAAAATCCGCAAATACATTCAGGTAAAGGGAAATATGCTTTATATCATGGAAATATTGAAGTCCCGGAAAATGCGTATGCAGCCGAATTTTTGATAAATGAGGTTTTTAAGAATGTTGATATTCCATTGATAATTGCCGGAATGAATCCTCCGGAAAAGATAAGGAAATTAATTAATAAAAATAATAATGTGGAATTGATTTCAAACCCGCATGATGAAAAAATGTTTGAACTGATAAAAGATGCTCATGTTAATGTTCTTGTAACTTTTCAGGCGACAGGATTAAAATTAAAATTGCTGAACACTTTGTATAACGGACGTTTTTGTTTGGTAAATGACAAAATGCTGAACGGAACCGCTTTGCATGAATTATGCGAAGTGGCAAATAATGCTGAGCAATTAAAATCAAGTTTAAAAAAAATATTCAATGATTCTTTTGATCAAAAAGATATTGATCTTCGAAATGCAAAACTTAACGGACTTTATTCAAATAAGTTAAACGCTGAAAAACTAATTAGTCTCATTTCCTGAGCAAATAATTTTGCCATTTTCACATTGTACAATTTTTGAGGGATATTTTTGAATAAGATTATAATTATGAGTTGCCATAAAAACAGCTCTTCCGGAGTTACTGATTTCCAATAGTAGTTCCATTATACCGTTAGAAGTAGCAGGGTCGAGGTTACCTGTAGGCTCGTCAGCAAGGATTATTTCCGGATTATTAATTAATGCCCGGGCGATAGAAACTCTTTGCTGTTCGCCGCCCGAAAGTTGATGAGGCATTTTAAAACCTTTGGTACCCAGTCCAACTTTTGTAAGCACATCCTGCATGCGGACTTGCATTTTTCTTTTGTCTTTCCAGCCTGTAGCTTTCATAACAAAATACAGATTTTCGCTCACCGAACGGTCGGTAAGTAATTGAAAATCCTGAAATACAATTCCTATTTTTCGTCTTAGATATGGAATTTCTTTGTTTTTTAATTTCCGAAGATCGAAACCAACCACCTTTGCCTGTCCTTCGTTAATAGGAAGGTCAGCATATAACATTTTAAGAAGACTGCTTTTTCCGCTGCCGGTTTTCCCGATAAGGAAAATAAATTCGCCTTTTTTTATTTTCAAGAATACATTTGAAAGTACCAAAGTTTCTTTTTGATAAACCGGTACATTTTCGAGTTCGATAATTGCATCTAAAGACATTGATAAATATTTTAAAATTCTATGACAAACGTAATAAAAAAAAAGTCTGTACAAAACATCCGGGCATTTAATTTATTTTTTTTTGACTATTTTACAAGATTAGAAAATCAAATTATACCGAAACAAACTTTGTGTCGTAAACTTTACTTTTAAAAAAAAATATCTTTTTATTAGGATATTACATTTATTATATTGATATTGGTTGGCTGTTTACAGATGTGTTATTTGTAAGAGAGGCAGGCTAAAGATATATGGCAGAATAAATTTAAAAAGGATATAAAATGAGAAAAAACAAATATACTGTAATTGGAGCAGGAAATGGTGGATTGGTAACTGCCGGATATATTTTTTTAAAAGGATACGAAGTTTCTTTATACAATAGAACTGAAAAACGAATTAAACGCATTAGAGAAAATGGGTACAATTTAAAATTCGGTAATTTAATTAACAAAATAAAACCGGATTATGTGGGCACTAACATATCAGCAGCAATATCTGACAGTGATGTTATAATTATTGTTGTAACTGCAAATGCACATGAAGACATTGCAAAAAAGATTGCTCCTTATTTAAAAGACGGTCAAATAATTTTACTTGTTCCCGGCAGAACTTGTGGGGTTTTATTGTTTAGCCAAACATTGAAAAAAGCAGGGTGCAAGGCAAATGTTATTATCGCCGAAGCAAATACTTTGTTTTTTGCGGCAAGGCTCACAGAGTCTTGTATGATAGAAGTTAAAGGAGTTAAAATAAA
>DAOVNY010000222.1 GCA_030630005.1 Bacteroidales bacterium
AACATACTTGCCTGCATTCATAACTTTGATTTTTAGCAAAGTTATCCAGCAAATCAAATCAAAAAATCAAAGAACGTCTTGTATATATTGTTATTATTTACTTTTGAAAGATTAAATAAACTTTAACGCATCACTACTAATCGTAAATCATAAATCATAAATCAATTATTTCTTTATCTTCTCAATTCCATTATTAATTCGTTCCACCACTTCTGCTTTCCCAATTATTTCGGCAATATGAAAAAGTGATGGTCCTTTTCCCGAACCCACCAGACAGAGCCGTAGTGGATTTAATACTTTTCCAAATCCAAGTTCATTTTTCTCAATGTAGTTTTTTACTTCTCCTTCGATATTTTCTGCATTAAAACCCTCTATATTTTCAATAACTGTCAAAAGTTCTTTCATCATATTTGGAGTATTTTCTTTCCAATTTTTCTTAACAGCTTTAGCATCGTAGTTTGTTGGTTTTTGGAAGAAAAAGAAAGATTGTTCCCAGAAATCCGAAATAAAACTTGCTCGTTCTTTTATCAAATCTACAATTTTTATAACCAATTCATCTGATGCTTCTATTCCTTTATTTTTAAGAACATCCTGATAAAGAGAAGCTAATTCTGTATTATTTTTATTTATCAGATATTGATGATTAAACCATTTTGCTTTTTCAGGATCGAATCGTGAACCTGATTTTCCGATTCTGTCCAAAGAAAAAATTTCAGTTAATTCAGATATCGAAAATATTTCCTGTTCAGTACCGGGATTCCAGCCTAACAAAGCGAGAATATTAATAAACGCATCGGGAAAATATCCTGATTCGCGATAACCGGAAGAAACTTCTTTGGTTTCAGTATTTGTCCATTCAAGAGGAAAAACCGGAAAACCGAGAGCATCGCCATCGCGCTTGCTTAATTTGCCTTTGCCGTTTGGTTTTAGAATTAAAGGCATGTGTGCAAACTCCGGCATTTCATTTTCCCAACCCAAATATTTGTAAAGAAGCACATGCGAAGGAGTAGAATTTATCCATTCCGAACCTCTGATAACATGCGATATTTTCATTAAATGGTCATCAACTACATTAGCCAAATGATAAGTTGGCATACCGTCTGATTTAAAAAGTATTTTATCGTCGAGCTGCGAAGATTTAAAAATTATTTTTCCATGAACAACATCTGTAAATTCAACATTTTCATCTTCAGGAACTTTTAAACGAATAACAAAAGGAGTTTTTGATTCAATGAGTTTTTCAACTTCATCCGGGTTTAGAGTAAGAGAATTTCTCATCGAAGTTCTGCTAAGGAAATTATATTGCTGATTTTCGCTTTTTTCCGCTTTCAGTTTTTCACGCATTTCTTCAAGCTCCTCAGGAGTGTCGAATGCATAATACGCAAATCCGGCAGTAATCAGTTGCTCAGCATATTTTTTATAGATGTCCTTTCGTTCCGATTGCCTGTAAGGACCATACTTCCCTCCTACTCCTACGCCTTCATCAATTTTTATATTGCACCATTTCAGTGAGTTAATAATATAATCTTCGGCACCTTTTACGTATCTGTTTTGGTCGGTATCTTCAATTCTTAAAATAAAAGTTCCATTATATTTTTTGGCAAACAAATAATTGAATAATGCAGTTCTAACTCCGCCAATATGTAAGGGTCCGGTTGGACTGGGTGCAAATCTAACTCGTACTTTTTTCTTGTTCATATTATTATAATTTTGGGATGCAAAGGTAAGAAAATATGGATTGATGAGGTGATGGAAACATAATATTCATAATTTTGTAAAATATATGAAAACAGCGAATTTTGTAATGATAAACTATTAAAATCATAGCATTTAGAAGTGACAGATAATTATAAAATACTGATAGCAAAGCTGGATAAATTTATCCGGAAATACTACACAAGTCAGCTTATTAAAGGTGCCCTGATTAGTATTGCAGCTATATGTTTGTTATATCTTGTTTTAAACCTGATTGAATATTATTCGTATCTTGAAACAATTCCACGTACTTTGCTTTTCTACCTGTTTTTGGTGTTTTGTTTTGTGATTTTTTACAGGCTGGTGTTGTTGCCAATAATTAAAATATTTAAGTTCGGAAAAAATATTTCTTACGATCAGGTTGCGGAAATAGTTGGTAAACATTTTGAAAACGTAAACGATAAATTACTAAATACCTTACAATTAAAAAAAATCAGCGAGCTTGATAATGATGAATCTGATCTTTTGATAGCAAGTATTGATCAGAAAATAAAAGAGATAAAATATGTGGATTTTAATTTGGCGATTGATCTTTCGATAAATCGAAAATATTTGAAATATGCTATTGTTCCTGTTTTGATCGTTGTGTTTTTATTAATGATAGTTCCGGGAGTTTTAACTGAACCTTCAAAACGAATAATTAATTATAATATCGAATACGAAAAGCCGGTTAAATTTCAAATTTTTATTTTGAATGAAAAATTAGAAGCAATTCAACAGGATGATTTTATATTGTATGTTAAAATTTCGGGTGATGAAATTCCTGATGAAATATCCATAGAATACAAGGATAATATTTACCGCTTAAATAAGACCAATAAAAATTTATTTAATTATACTTTTCGGAATATTCAATCGAATATAAAATTCAGGATCATAGCTGATAAAATTGTCACAAATATTTATGAAATTAGAGTTTTCCCAAAACCGATTATTTTAAGTTTTGAAACTTTTCTTGATTATCCTAAATACACCGGAAAAACTGATGAAACAATAAAAAACAATGGTGATATTGTCATTCCCGAGGGTACAAATGTTAACTGGAAATTTTTCACAAAAGATGCAAACACAATATATTTTGCGATTGGAAAAACAATTCACCAATTAGAAAAAGGAAACTCAAACGTTATAAGTTTTAATAAAAACATTCTGAAAAGTTACAGCTATTCAATAAAAATAGAGAATGAATACATTAAAAATAATGATTCACTTCAATATAAAATAACTGCTATACCAGATGCTTACCCTTCTATTTTTATCAAAGAAATAAGAGATACAATATTTGAGAAATATTTGTATTTCAATGGAATGATCAGTGATGATTATGGTTTTGAGAATCTGAATTTTAAATATTCAATTAGTAACAAAAATGATACAAGTGGTCTTATAAATATTTCTTCAATTAAAATTGATAAAAGTAAAAAGCAAAACAGGTTTTATTACTCATTTGCAGTGGATAGTTTAAATTTAAGTGCTGGCGACAAACTTGAGTATTATTTTGAGGTTTGGGATAACGACCGGATAAATGGAAGTAAATCAGCAAGATCACAGGTAA
Source organism: Bacteroidales bacterium (assembly GCA_030630005.1). GTDB lineage: Bacteria > Bacteroidota > Bacteroidia > Bacteroidales > JAIORY01 > JAIORY01. The sequence continues at coordinate 3,311 of DAOVNY010000222.1, forward strand.
TGGAATTACGAATCCCTGAAATTGGTGAAATTGAAAAAGAA
>DAOVNY010000007.1 GCA_030630005.1 Bacteroidales bacterium
AAAGACCTTCTCGAATTTTTATATTTCCTGAAACACTCTCGTTTTTCGTCATCCCATTCATATATCTTTTTCCCTTTCCAGTTCTTATGACATTTTATTCCAAAATGATTATTTCCTCTTTTTGCGAGTCTGCTATTTCCATTTCCCGACTCAAGTATTCCTTGTGCAAGTGTAATACTGGCAGGGATTTTATACTTTTTCATTTGTTTAATAGCAATATCTTTATACTTTTCAATGTACTCTTCCCTACTCATTTTTTGAGCGAAAGCCATTCCAACCACAAGAAAAAAAGATATTATCAAAAAAGAATATTTTATATTCTTCATTATTATGGTTCTACTGCTATTTTAATAGCAAATTATTACTTTTTGGTTCTCCTAATAAATTTATATATAATGATAAAATGCTTAAATGCTTAAATGCTCAAATATCTCACAACGATTAAATCATTGATAATAAATGGCTTGAATATTACAATATTAGATTTATTCATTTTGTGTATTATTTTTATTTTCGCATTTAATCATTTTTGCATTTATCTGGTTTCACTAAAATAGTAGTAGAACCATTATCATTAATAATTACAACTACTATAATGTTTTATTTCCCCGAATACAAAAATAAAAATTTATTTAAATAAAATATCTACATTGTTTTTTGTTTTTAAACAACGAATTGTTATTAAAATTGGTATAATTGCAGAAAAATTAAAAAGAGGAAATATGGGGAATAAGGGAAATATAGAAAATAGGAAAAATAGAGGGAATACTCCATTACTTTACTAATCATTAAATTACAATCATAAATGGAATTAATTCAAAAATACTTCCCTTCGCTCACTAAAAAGCAAACAGAAAAATTCAGTCAGTTGCAGGAAATTTATCGCGAGTGGAACTCTAAAATCAATGTTATTTCACGCAAAGATATTGATCATCTTTATTTAAAACATGTTCTGCATTCGTTGGGAATTGCTAAAATTGTTGAATTTAAAAAAGACACAAAAATAATGGATGCCGGCACAGGGGGTGGATTTCCGGGTATTCCTCTTGCAATTCTTTTTCCTGAAGCAAAATTTTTTCTGGCTGATTCGATAGGGAAAAAAATTAAGGTTGTAAATAATGTTGCTGATAAACTTGAACTTCAAAATGTGCTTGCCGAAAAAATAAGAGTGGAAGAAGTTGACAGTAAATTTGATTTTATTGTCAGTCGTGCAGTAACTTCTTTGCCTGTTTTTTATCATTGGATGAAAACAAAAATCAATACAAAGAGTTTCAATAATATTCCAAATGGCATTTTATATCTTAAAGGTGGGAACTTAACTGAGGAGATCAAACCTGTGCGAAAAAAAATTAAAATTTACGATCTTAACAATTTCTTTACGGAAGATTTTTTCGAAACAAAAAAAGTTGTTCACATTTTTTAAAAATTCTGTTGTTAATTTTTTATCAATCATTACATAAATAATCTTATATTCGCCGCTTATTGAATTTTAAAAATAACTAAAATATAAAACATGGATACAATTAAAAAGACGCTGAGAGATTCAGCAGGATTTAGATGGATGGTATTAATCTTAATTAGTGGTATCACCTTTGGTACATATTGGTTTCAGGATTTCTTTTCAGGAATTAAACCAATTATGATCACCGAAATGGGTATCACAAGCAGTCAGTTTGGAACATTAATTCAATGGACAACTTGGGCAAATGTATTCGGGATGATAATCATCGGAGGAATTATTCTGGATAAATGGGGAATAAAACTTACCGGAATTATATTTGGATTACTCGCAGTTGGCGGAGCAGCTTTGACTGCATTAGGTGCAGCGGGAACATTCTCAAACGACACTGAAAGTCAGCTTTGGATTATGATGATTGGTAGATTAATATTTGGTTCGGGACTGGAGATAATGTGTGTTATAGCCATGAGGACGATCGTAAAATGGTTCAAAGGATATGAACTTGCATTGGCGATGGCAATCAACATGGGATTTGGACGATTAGGCTCAACATTAGGACAAGCATTATCAATTGATATTGGTGCAGGTGTTGTATCACCGGCAGTAAACTTTGCTGCAACATTAATTGCAATTGGATTCCTTATGTTTTTAATTTACTTGATTTTTGATGTTAAACTTGACAAGCAAAGAGCAGGTCAGGCTGCTGAAGAAGAAGAACCTTTCAGAATGTCTGATCTTGTAAAACTCATCACAAACAGATCATTTCTTTTTATTGCATTACTTTGTGTAACTTTCTATTCTGCAGTTTTTCCATTTATGCAATATGCACCCGATCTTTTAATACACAAATTCAGTTTTACTTATGATCTTCCTGCTGAAGCTACAATTACATTATTTGGAAGCAAAGTATTAGGCAACTTATCTATCTATCTTGGTTTGTTTATTTTTGCCTTAGCGATTACTCTTGTACCTGCCAAATTTAAAAGCAACAAAGGAAAAACCGGCTCGGTTATTATCATTATATTATTATTTGTAGCATTTATTTATTCTCTTTCTGATATATTTGCATTATGGTTACATAACGGTCCAAAAACTGCAAGTCTTATTCCTTTAGGATCAATTTTATTTACACCGATTTTCGGAAAAATTGTTGACAGTAAAGGGAAAGCGGCATCATTAATGATACTTGGAGCATTACTTTTAATATTTGCTCACTTAACCTTATCAGTATTTGATAATGTATATCTGGGCTATTTGGGATTATTATCACTTGGAATTGCATTTTCACTTGTACCTGCTGCCATGTGGCCATCAGTTGCAAAAATTGTTGCAGAAAACAGATTAGGTACTGCTTACGCTGCTATGTTCACGATACAAAACTGGGGACTGAATGCTTTCTTTAAAGGAATAGGTTGGGTATTAGATAAAGCAAATCCTGAAGTAGTTGCAAAAATTGAATCAGTTAGAAACAACCTTGAAGCCCAGGGATTAAGCAATGTAGAGATTAGTGAAAAAATGCAACACATGCAATATGTAACTCATGAGATACCTGCATTTAATTACACCACTCCAATTTTGATGTTAGTTGGTTTGGGTGTTCTCGCTATCTTTTTAGCATTCTTGCTTAAAAAAGCAGATAAAAAACAAGGTTATGGACTTGAGTTACCATCAGGAAAATAGACATAATTAGTGGCTGTCAATAAAGTAAGTATAAATTGATTTAAGAATAATGAACACCGATTAACGATTTGTGAAGTAACTGAAAATCTGAAATCGTTAATCGGTGTTCGATATTCAAATTATTTTTAATATTCGAACTTAATGGACAAACACTAATTATTAAAATATAAACAAAATTTTTGAAAAAATAACAAAAACAGGAGGAAATAAAATGAGTGAAATTAGTGAATTAAAACCTAACGCACTTTGGAAAATCTTTGAAGACATGTGTCAAATACCACGTCCTTCAAAAAACGAAGATAAAATTCAGGAGTTTGCCATGAATTTTGGTAAAAATCTTGGATTAGAAACTTTTAAAGATGACATCAAAAACGTTATAATCAAAAAGCCTGCAACAAAAGGCATGGAAAACATGAAGACTGTTGTATTACAGGCTCACCTCGACATGGTGCCACAAAAAAACAGCAGTTCGCAACACGATTTCAATAAAGATTCTATCAAAGCATATGTTGATGGAGACTGGGTAACTGCGAAAGACACTACTCTCGGTGCTGACAATGGAATAGGTGCTGCTGCTGCACTTGCAATTCTCGAATCAAATGATATTCCTCATGGTCCGCTTGAAGTTCTTCTAACAACTGATGAAGAAACAGGAATGACCGGTGCTAACGGAATAAAATCAGGATATCTTGATGCCGACATTCTTATCAATCTGGATTCTGAAGATGAAGGCGAACTTTATATCGGATGCGCCGGAGGTGTTGATACTAACGGAAAATTCTATTTTGATAAAGATGAAGTTCCTACAAACCAATCTGCATACAAAATAATTGTAACCGGATTGAAAGGCGGACATTCCGGTCTTGACATAAATTACGGACGTGGAAATGCCAATAAGATCATCAATAAATTATTGAAAGACTCTGCCGAAAAATTTGGCTTACGATTGTCTGTTATCGAAGGTGGTGACTTAAGAAACGCAATCCCGAGAGAAGCAAATGCAGTTGTTGTTGTTCCTGAATCAAACAAAGATGAATTCAAAAAATTTGTTGCTGATTATGAAGTTAAAGCAAAAGCTGAATTTAAAGAAGCTGACCCGGGACTTCTTATTGATGTTAAAGCAACAAAAATGCCATTATTTTTAATTGATGAAACTGTACAAAACAAAGTTTTTGAAGCAGTCGAAAAATTCCCTAACGGACCAATAGCAATGGACAAAAATATGCCAGATGTTGTAGAAACTTCAACAAACATGGCTGTTGTGAAATCAAATGATAAATTTGTTGAAATTTGTTCTTTGCAAAGAAGTGCATCTGATGAAGAAAAAGCAAAACTTTCGGATAAAATACATAAGATGTTAACCGATCTTGGAGCTGAAGCTGAACAAGCCGGTGATTATCCGGGCTGGAAACCAAATATTGATTCTCCTATTCTTACTACAATGAAAAAAGTATATGAGGATAATTTCGGGAAAATTCCCGCTGTAAAAGTTATTCATGCAGGACTGGAATGTGGAATATTAGGTTCGGTTTATACTAATTGGGATATGATTTCTTTCGGACCAACCATTAGAAGCCCTCATTCACCTGATGAAAAAGTAAACATAGAAACTGTTAAAAAATTCTGGGATTATTTATTATTAACCTTAATAAATATTCCAAAAAAATAATTTTAAAAATAATTTGCAGTTTCTAAAAAAAGGCATACTTTTGCACTCCCAAAAAAAACTATAATAAAATGTCAACAAAGAGAACATATCAACCATCGAACAGAAAAAGAAAGAATAAACACGGATTCAGAAAAAGAATGTCAACTGCAAACGGACGTAAAATTATCAACGCCAGAAGAGCTAAAGGAAGACAAAAACTTTCAGTTTCTGAGGATTAATTCTTTCTGATATCATTATTGATATCGTAAACTGAAATATATAGAAATCATAAATTCGGAAGGTAGCTTTGTGCTGCCTTCCTTTTTTTGTTTATATCTTTGCAAACTATGACGTATCTGAATTAGATAATAAATTCTTTGATATTAATTATGGACACACTATTAAAAATAATTTTCATATTTATACTCATCTATTACTTTTTTAGATTGTTTGGCAGATACATCTTTCCATGGCTTCTGAAACATTTTATGAAAAATGTTCAGAAAAAATATCAACGAAATTTTGATAATACTTCTGCCAAAAAAAAGAAAAAAGGCAAAATAAACATTGACCATATTCCAAAAGATAAGAAAAAGAAAGATGATGATTTTGGGGAATATGTGGATTTTGAGGAAATAGATAAATAGGTGAATTCATGGTTTCAGTGTTTCAATATTGAGTACGCTCAGAAAAATAATTCATCTTGGACTAAAGTCCATAAATACCTAATAATCAATAGCCCCGACCTTAAGGTCAGGGCAAGTCAAAAAATTGTATTTTAGTAAATTCTTTTAATCGAATTATTACATATTAAAAACGCAGGAATGGAAAATTTTCAATTAAAAAAATCAATACCGTATATTGTTGGGATTCTGATATTTGTTTTAATAACAATGATTTATTTTAACCCTCTTATTCAGGGGAAAAAATTGAAACAGACAGATATTACAAATTTCAAAGGAATGTCTAAAGAAATTGTTGACTTTCGTGATAAAACCGGAAACGAGGCATTATGGACTAATTCGATGTTTGGTGGTATGCCGGCTTATCAGATATCAGTAAAATACAAAAACAATTTCGTACGATTTTTTGATAAAATTTTTCAACTGAACCTTCCTCATCCTGCAAGTTTAGTTTTTTTGTATTTTCTTGGATTTTTTATTTTGTTGATAGTTTTAAAAGTTGATCCATGGCTCTGCATTGTGGGAGCAATAGCTTTTGCCTTTTCTTCATATTTTTTCATAATTATAGAAGCAGGGCATAATTCCAAAGCTCATGCCATCGGATATATGGCTCCGGTCCTTGCCGGAATAATTCTTGCTTTCAGAGGAAGGTATGTCCTTGGCGGGATTTTGACAGCCCTTTTTCTCGCTCTCGAACTTAAAGCAGGACATCCGCAGATAACTTATTACTTATTACTTATCGTTATTATTCTCGGTATTTTTGAATTTATAAATACTATTAAAGAAAAAACATATCCTGTTTTTTTCAAAGCAATGGGGTTTTTATTAATTGCTGCAATATTAGCAGTATTGACTGTCTCTACAAATCTCTGGGCAACTTACGAATACGGAAAAGAAACTATCCGCGGTAAGTCGGAACTTACTTCTGACAAAGAAAACAGAACCAGCGGACTTGATAAAGATTATGCCACAGCATGGAGTTATGGAATTTCCGAATCTTTCTCACTTATGATCCCAAATACAAAAGGAGGAGCTTCGGGAGTTCTTGGAAACAACGAAAAAGCCATGGAAAAAGTTGACAGGCAATTCAAAAGACCTGTTGCTCAACAAAATCATTATTGGGGTGATCAGCCTTTTACTTCAGGTCCGGTGTATGCAGGTGCAATTATTATTTTTCTGTTTATCCTCGGATTATTTATTGTCAAGGGGCGCTTGAAATGGATACTTCTTTCAGCAACTATTTTGTCATTGTTGCTGTCGTGGGGTAAAAACTTTATGCCTTTTACTGAATTTTTCTTAGATTATGTTCCGGGATATAACAAATTCAGGGCGGTATCGATGACTCTGGTTATTGCAGAATTATGTATCCCTCTGCTTGCAATTCTTGCAGTAAACAAAATAATTAAAGATCCCGGCATTATCAAAAAACTGAAAAACAAATTTCTCATTGCACTCGGATTAACCGGTGGACTTTCGCTTATCTTTTATTTGTTACCTGAAACTTTTTTCGGGTTTTTAAGTCAGGTAGAAATTGATCAGTTTGATAAATACAGACAAGGCGGATCCAATGCTCAACAACTTGATCTGTTCATGGCAAACTTAGAATCGGCAAGAATCTCAATTTTTAGATCCGATGCCATAAGAAGTTTCTTTTTTATAATTTTTGGTGCTGCTGCTGTCTGGTTGTTCTCCATAAAAAAGATCAGTAAAAATATTTTTATTTTAATTTTGGGTGTTCTCTTTTTGGCAGATTTGGTACCAATCAGTCATCGTTATTTAAACAACGATAATTTTGTAAGAAAGTCAAAAGTTGATAAACCTTTTCAGGCATCAATTGCCGATCAGGAAATCATTAAAGATACAGACCCCAATTACAGAGTATTAAATATGGCGGTTAGTACATTTAATGATGCCGGCACTTCATATTTTCATAAATCAATTGGCGGATATCACGGAGCCAAACTTCGAAGATATCAGGAACTGATTGAGCATCATATCTCTGCAGAACAACAACAACTTATTGGTATTCTTTCAAGCAATGTCAGTTATAATAGCTTAACTGAAGGTTTATCAAAATTATCTGTATTAAATATGCTCAATACAAAATATATTATTGTTGATCCTGCCAAAGCACCATTAAAAAATATTTTTGCTTATGGAAATGCATGGTTAGTTGATAATTTTGTTATTGCCGAAAATGCCGACGAAGAAATTGATTTACTAAACAAATATAACTTAAAACAATCATCTGTTGTTAACAAAAGATTTGAGCAACAATTGACGGGATATCAATTTGGAATCGACAGTACGGCAAGCATCAAACTCACGCATTACAAACCAAATGAGCTTAAATATCAATTTAGTTCTGGGAAAGACCAATTGGTTGTATTTTCTGAAATATATTACGAAAAGGGATGGAATGCTTATGTTGACGGAAAGCTTACACCACATTTCAGAGCGGATTATGTTTTAAGAGCAATGATAATTCCTGCCGGAGAACACAATGTAGTATTTAAGTTTGAACCAAAAGTATATTCTATTGGTGAAAAAGTTTCACTAATTAGTTCAATATTATTGATTTTATTATTGATTGGCGGATTGTACTATGAATTCCAAAAAGTTAATAAACCGGGAAATAAATCTTAAATCTTAAATCATAAATCTAAAATCATAAATGAAAAAGGTTCTCATCATAACTTACTACTGGCCTCCAAGCGGAGGAGCTGGTGTGCAAAGGTGGCTGAAATTTACAAAATACCTGCGTGAGTTTGGGTGGGAGCCAATAGTGCTTACAGTTGATGAAAAAAAAGCATCATACGGCTTGAGGGACAAAACATTGGAAAAAGAAATTCCAAATGATATTAAAATAATCAAAACAAAAACCTTCGAACTTTATTCTTTATATAAATTCTTTTCAGGGAAAAAAGAAATTCCGCATTCAGGATTTGCAAACGAAAGCAAACCGGGTTTTGTTCAAAAATTTTTCAGAGCAATAAGAGGAAATCTGTTTATTCCTGATCCGAGAAAAAGTTGGAATAAATTTGCATTTAAAGCCGCCGGAGAAATAATAAAAAGAGAAAATATAAAAAATGTTATTACAACAAGCCCACCTCATTCTACTCAGATGCTGGGCTTACGATTAAAGAAAAAATATAATATTACATGGATTGCCGACATTCGTGATCCTTGGACAGACATATATTTCTACAAAGAAATGTATAGAATGGCTTTCGCCAGAAACATAGATAAACGTTATGAACAAAAAGTTCTGATAAATGCTGATAAAATAATTGTTGTGGGTGATTTTCTTAAAAATATGTTCCTTAAAAAAGATCAAATTAATAAAAATAAAAAAATATATGTTTTGCCAAATGGTTTTGATTTAAACGATTTCAAGGTTAGCCCGGTAACATCTAAAGAGAATTTTATAATTACTTATACCGGAACTATTTCAGATAATTATGACATAAATTCATTTATCGAAGCATTTAGTTCATTCATTAAAAATAAACCTGAACAAAAAATTAAAATACGTTTTGTCGGTCAGGTTTCCGACAATCTCATTCAAGCATTTAACAATAAAAAACTCAATAAAAATATTGAGATTATTAAATACGTTGAACATTCAAAATCTGTTGAATACGTAGGGAAAAGCACTCTGCTATTACTTGCTATTCCAAAAATAGAGGGAAATGAGGGAATAATCACAGGAAAGATATTCGAATATCTGGCTTCTAAAAAGCCGATAATAGGAATTGGACCTATAAACGGTGATGCAGCAAAAATCATTTCTGATTGTAATGCCGGAAAAATGTTTGATTATAATGCTCAAAAAGAAATATTTAACCAATTGAACAACTATTATCATGATTGGGAAAAAGGATTGGATATTAGCAAAACAAATGATAATTATAAAGAATTCTCACGAAAAAATCTTACTCAAAAACTTGTAAAAATAATTGAAGATTGATCAGTTTCTTTTTATATGTTCTCAACTCCTGAATTCCAATATTTTGGAAACAAAACGTGAAGAATCGTAGTCTTGATTAAAAACCTTGTATAATTCCGAAATAATATAATAATCTTCCAGGGAATTTATTTTAGAAATTTCATCACAAAATACCTGGACTGCTATTCTTCCTTCAAGTAAAACTTTTGATGGGATATCTTCAGAAAAAAAGCCTTTTCCAATCAACAATCCAAGTGTTCTGTTACGGCTCAAATCATTAAGTGCAGTTAGTCCAAAGTCGCCTATGCCGCAATATTTAAACATAGTTTCGGGCTTACCCTGAAACTTTAAATGAATATTTTTCATTTCCTTAAATGCACGCGTCAGTAACATAAACCGCAAATTCGGAGAGTTAAAATGAGCATCTGCAATACCGATAGCAATTGCGTAAATATTTTTCAGAATACTTAACAACTCAACTCCATTTACATCAGTCGAGAAATCAAGATAAATATTTGTGTCAACAAAAACATTTTCAATAACATTAAACAGTCTTTCATCCTCAGCACCAAAAGTCATTGCGGTAGGAAGATTATTTATGATCTCTCTTGCAAAACTTGGTCCTTTAAGAGAGCAAACAGGGTTTGGAATTTTTCCATTTAAGCAATCGACAATAGTTTTATTTTCGTTTCCAAAACCTTTTGCAAGATTAATGATCATGGATTTTTCCGGTATCAGATGGATATTTTGAAGAACATAATCAACAACACTAACCGAAGGAATAGCAAGGAAAATTATTTCGGAATTTCTTAGTACAGATTTATCGGTTGTTGCACTTAATGCTTCGTTTAACACCTGATTGGGAAAATATTTATGATTTTTTCTTGAATGATTGATTGACTCAACTACATCTTTTTCGATGGAGAGAAGAACAACTTTTAGAGTTCCTTTAGCCGCAAGGGTATTTCCGAGAGCAGTAGCAATAGAACCGGAACCGACTATACATACATTGTTTTTTTCTTTCATCATTAATTTATTTTTTTGATGAGATTAAAAAGTTGTCTTGCTTTCTGATCAATATCTTCCGATAATCTAAAGACCAATATCATTCCGCCAAAGAAAATCGTGATCACTAAACTTCTTACAATAATATCAATAATATAATTATCGAATACAGGAATAAAATACGAAATCAAATATGACAAGCCACCAATTGCAATAACTATTAGGAATTTGAAATTATATGGCTGAAATTTGAATTTTACTTTAAGAAAAATAAATTCCATCAACATAAAAATAAAATTTGAAAGTGCTGATGCCAACGCAGCACCAACAATACCGTATTTGGGAATAAATATCAGGTTTGAAACGATTATCAAAATAACTAATATCAAAATAAAAAGTGTATGAATTTTATAATATTTTGAAGTAAAAAGTATCATATTATTCACACCACCAGCCATTCTTATCAAACTCGACAAAGCAATAAAAAATATCACATATTTTCCGGCTGCGTATTCAGCAGGCAAAATTTCAAAAACATTATTAATATTCGCCCATATCCCGACAAACAACAAACTGGCAAATATTAATTGGTTCAAACAACTTTTATGATAAATGTCATTGATGATTTTTAAGTTATTTTCTTTCCATGCATCAGCAATAACTACTGACGAGATTTTTATAAGCGACCTTGACGGGATCAAAATTAGTGTCCCGAAAAAGAAAGTAATTGCATAAACACCGGTTTGAGCTATTCCCATCATGGAGTTTATCATAACAGTATCAATATTTAATATAAGTATCCCCGAAAAACTTGTAAGCACACCGAAAATGCTGACATTGACCATTTTCGACCGAAAGTCTTTAGTGATAAAGTTTAATTGCGGACGTAAACTAAAATTTCCTTCTTTTATCAGGAAAGCCATAATTATCAATGGGGGTAAACTAAATGCAATAATATAAATTATCACAAAAAGCTGAAAATCAACAAATCCAAAATAAAACAAAACTACATCCAACAGAATTACTATTCGTTGAAAAAATTCTTTTAAAAAAATACCTCTTACTGCATTAAAAAGTACTTTATAATAATTATCGAGAACTGTAAAAAGTAAGGTAACAAATATCAATGGGATGATATAATAGAAATAATCGGCAAACAAAAGAGATTTTTCAGCTCCCTTGCCTAAAATATAAGTTTTCAGTAAAAGGAAAACGATTATTGCCAACACAAAACCAACGAGAACAACCATTGCAGCAATAAACAAAAATCCATTATGTTTGTTTTTGTAATCTCTGAAATAAGTGAATAACATGGTTGTGACCCTGTTAAAACCGAGGCTGGCAAACTGCGCAAAAATGACCGAATAAGAAATAAGTAATTTTAAAAGACCGTTTTCTTCGACCGAAAAAAATCTGGGAAGAAGTATCCCCGTAGTGATAAATCCTACTACTACTCCGAGATATGAATAGATACTTCCTTTGATCGTTTGTTTTTGAATTACTCCCAAAATCTGTTTGTTAATTTAAAGTTTATAGCCATATTTTGCTGCCATCTCCCCACAAATATTTTTCAATTGTTGCTTTTGTTCATCATTCCAGTTTTCAAAATTACTGTATGAACCTGTTTTTTGAACATTCTTTTTATTACCGAGCAATTTTCCGATTTTCTTTTTATTGATCTCAGCTCCACAAAACTCAGCTAATCCCGAAACACTTTCGATGTTCATTTTATTGAAATCAAAACTAAAGAAACGATTTTCGGGAATGCTGTCCTTAACTTTTTCAATAAACGAATTTGTCTCTGTCCATAACCATGAAACTTTTTCGATCTCAGAATATTTCTCCCATTTTTTGCTTGATCCTGAATTTTGCAAAGGAAAGATTCTTTTCAAATCTTCTACATTTCCATGCTTATAAAATTTCCTGCGAATGGCTGATCGTGCAAATTCACCGGGATGCCGGTAAACATAAACAAAAAGCGAATCGGGAAATAAATCAGCCAAAACCGGTGCAAAAAAAGTTATTTGATTATTTGTTTCAACATATCTGCGATCAGATTTGTACGAATATCTCAAATGCTGCTCTCTGCCTGCAAGAAAAATTTCGCCAAGAAGTTGCTTTTCTGTTTCTGAAATTTCAAAGTTATTTTTCATGATAACTTCCCATGCTACACGTCCCTGAACTCCAAGATTTGGTTTTGGCTCATGAAAAACTTTCAGCTTTTTATCTAACGACAATAAATTTGCAAACCACTTTGTCCCGCATCTACCGGTTGAAAGAAAGAAGACAGGCTTTTCAATATTTTTAAATTTTTTAGCTCTAAGGTCGAGGATAGTAGCTTTACGTTTTGAAAAACCAAACTGCATAGTCCAGACAAGATCATCAAATTTTAAATTTTTTATTTCGCTGAATTTCATTAAATTATTTATAAAATAATATTATCGATAAAAATTTATTTTCCCGGTGCAAATATATTAATTCTACAAAGAAGCATAAACTTTAATAAGTTTGTCATCGGCTACCGAAAAATTAAACTTATCTTTAACACAAACAAGGGAGTTATCACTCAGTTCTTTATAGATTTTTTCGTTCTTCAGTTCGATGATTTTTTGTTTCAAATCATTTGAATCACCACCAGTAAAAACCAAGCCGCAATTATTTTCTTTTACCAGATTTGCCTGCGAAGGACAATCACTTACAATCACAGGTTTACCGAAAGCCATATACTGAAACATTTTATTAGAATAAGTTGTATCGTGATGAATATTTCGCAAAAAAGGACAAAGTCCGGCATTAGCCGCACTAAAATATGAAACAGCTTTTTCTATCGGCATATATCCGGTAACTTCAACATTTTTTAATTTCAATTCACGAACTCTTTCTTCCAATTTACTCTGTTCTCTGCTATCGCCAATAATTACAAAGTGAACATCATTATTTTTATTGTCGTTTTGAAGGTCTAAAGCAGTTTCTAAAATTGTCATCGTCCCTCTTCTTGATCCAGTATCACCAAAATAAACCAACATAAATTTATTAGAATATTTTTTTACAACTTTATCATCAATGCTAAATTTATTAAGGTCATCAAGGTCCACATAATTCGGAACAACAAAAACTTTTTTCTCTTCAAGACAAAAATTCTTTATATAATAATCTTTTGCTTCTTTTGTTACCAAAATCAATCTATCAAGCATTTTTGAATATTTTGCCTGAAATTTCTGCCATTTTTTTACAGATATTAAAATATTCCCCGGGAAACTATTTACATGATCATACATCTTCATTATCTCAGGTCGGTTTTCGTGATAATCGCCAATTACCGGAATATTATTATTTCTTCCAATTTTTAAAACTGTGGAAACCAAAGTAAGATCATGAACATGAATTACATCAAAATCATTTTTTTCTATTTCACTTTCAATAAAATTTTTCCAGAAATTAAAATAAAAAGGAAGTACCAATGCAAGTGCTTTAAACTTATACATCAATTTTGAGATTACAATCCGTTTTACTTTTACAGAATTATAACTGTCAGTCAAAGCCTGATATTTTCTGGTATAAGCCAATAAATGTATCTGATGACCATTTTTCTCAAGTGCCCTTATCTCTTTCTCAACTCTCACATCAGGAGGAAATTCCTCATCCAAAATCATTAAAATCTTCATAAAATTTATTTTTCTTATTTCCTCATTGCTCTCTTTCTTTTTGCCACATAAATACTGGCATTAAGCTCAAATCCTATCAAAAGAACAATTGCATTTAAATTGATCCATAACATCAATATTATTAAAGTTCCAATTGAGCCATACAACTTATTATATTGAGCAAAACTATCAATATAATAATTAAATCCTATTATAAACAGAAATGATAAGATAGTTGCCAGTGTTGAGCCTGCAGAAATAAATTTGAAATTTTTCCGGTTTGCAGGTGCAAGATAATAAATAGATGAGATTGCTGTAAAACCCATAATCAGAGTTATTAACCATTTCCCAAGGTTTATTAATATATAAGTGAATTCACTTTTAATAACATTATTGTCAGCGAGGTAATTAACCACAATGCTTGTGCCTATTAGTGAACTTGCAGCCAGTATTATCAAAGTTGTAACTATAAAAACTAAAATAATTGATACAAATCGAATTTTAAAAAATGATCTGGTTTCAATAGTGTGTGAAGTTCTGTTAAAAGCCTTCATTATTCCCAGCATTCCGTTTGATGAAAAATATATCGAAAACAAAAAACCAATAGAAAGCAAACCTCCGTGTTCTTGTTTTACAATTCCCTCAATTGTATCCTGAACAGTAATATATGAATGTTCGGGTAAAATATTTTCAATAGACTGCATAATAGTGATTTGCAAATTTTCGATAGGAATGTATGGAATTAAAGTAAAAAAAAATAAAATTGCAGGGAAAATACCAAGTAAAAATATAAAGGAAAGAGAATTTGCACGAGAAATAAGGGAACTTTTATTTATTCCGGTAAAAAAGAAAATAACTACATCGTAAAGCGGTAATCCGTCAAAACCCGGTAAAAATATTTTTTTTGAAAGTCGGGTTACTAATGACTCCAAAAAATAATACTGCCTTTTTATTAATGAAATTAGTTTTAAATAAATTTTCATTTTATCCTGTTTTAAACAGCTTTCAAACTCATATCAAGACTTTTAATATGATGAGTTAAAGCACCTACCGAAATATAATCAACTCCGGTTTCGGCATATTCCCTTATTGTGTCGATAGTTATTCCACCAGATGCTTCTGTTTTGTATCTTCCATCAATAATTTCAATTGCTTTTTTCATTTCAATAACAGAGAAATTATCAAGCATTATCCTGTCAACATTACCGGTTTTAAGAACTTCATTAAGTTCATCAAAATTCCTTACCTCGATTTCAATTTTAAGGTCTTTATTTTTTTCTTTCAAATATTTTTTTGTTGATTCAATTGCTTTAGCGATACCTCCTGCAAAATCAACATGATTATCTTTTATCATTATCATATCGAATAATCCCATTCTATGATTTTCGCCTCCACCAATTACAACTGCCTCTTTTTCAATAACTCTCAAATTTGGTGTGGTTTTTCTGGTATCAAGGACTTTAGTGTTTAATCCATCTAATTTGTCAACAATTTTTCTTGTTGCCGTGGCAATTCCGCTCATTCTTTGCATAAAATTCAATGCCAGCCTTTCGGCAGATAATAAAGAAATTGAGTTTCCTTCCACAACAAAAGCAATATCTCCTTTTTTTACTTTTGCGCCGTCATCAAGCAATGCTTTAAAGGCAATGTTTTCATCAACTTTTTTAAATACTTTTTCGGCAATTTTTATACCTGCCAGTATTCCGTCTTCTTTTATCAAAAGTTCCGCTTTACCTTTTGCATCCTTTGGTATTGTTGATAATGAAGTATGATCACCATCACCAATATCTTCGGATAATGCTTTTTCAATTATTTCGTCTATTGTCATTTTAAGCAAAATTTATAATAATGTGCAAATGTAAAAATAATAAATTCTTTGGATATGGTTTTATTCTTATACTATTCCATCACTCCATTATTCATGTTCAAATATTGTTAATAATTATCAAATGTTTATTAATGATTACCATATTTGTTTATTAAATTTGCTTGAGAATTAAAATTATAAAAATATAAACAGATGAAAAGAAAGTCAAGTATTATTCGGATATTCATTTTTTCGTTTTTATTATTATCTCTTTTTTCCTGCAATTCAATTGAAGAAGAAAAAAAAGAAACAGGTAAAAAAGATTTTGAACAACAAATAAAGTCCTTTTCAGAATCCCTTGAAGATATAGACAAGACAATGAATCTCGTGGATATGCTTAACAAAAAAATGGAAGAGCTTGAGGAAAAAGTCATTTCAGGTGAAATAACAAGAGAAGATGCAAACAAAATTGCAGAAAAATTAAATAAAACATATAGTCGCGAGATCGCCCGAAGAGCAAATATCAATCCTGCATCAGAACTTCCAAGTTGGGCAAAAGATTTGGGACTAACAGAACCAAAGGGTCTAATTCTTGATCAGGATTTTTCAAAAGAGACCTCTGTTAATGATCCCTCCGAAGCATATAATTCTATCAAACTCGTTTACACAGGAAATTATGATATTGCAATTAAACAAGCAAGGATAATTGCTGATAAAGCAAACATACCACTTAGCAAACAATATAAAAAAGCTTTCGAATTCAAAGAAAAATATGGCAAAGAAATCGAAGGAATTAGCGGAATTACATTTATGAATTATGAATTTGGCGATACAAACATAAAATATAAAATCTCCATCAGTGTAAATCAAAACGGTGATTTAACAATTAATGCTGTCAACATGGATCAAATGAAGGTATTCCAGGAGTAAAATGGAATGATGAAGTAATGGGTATAAAGAAAAGGATAATTGTAATTGGCTGTAAGTTGTTGTAATTGATTGTAATTGATGGTAATTGGTAAAGTATAAATGGATTCCCTTATTTCCCGTATTCCCCTATTTTTTTTAATTTTTGTTTTCAAAAATAGAATTACTTTTGCCCCAAAGTTTATTATGTCAAATTCAAAAGATACAATAATACATCCGGGTATAATCCGCAAAGTTGAAGATGATAGAATTATTGTCAATATTATCGCTCAATCTGCCTGTGCTTCTTGTTATGCAAAAGGAATGTGTTCTGTAGCCGATATGGAAGAAAAATCAATTGAAGTACACAGAAAACCCGGACATAATTATAAGCCAGGTGAAAAAGTAACTGTTGCAATGGAAAAATCATTAGGCACAAAAGCTGTTATTATAGGATATGTAATTCCATTTCTAATTGTTCTTATTTCTTTAATAATCCTTTCCATTATTACTAACAATCAGGGTTTTGTAGGATTGATATCTTTGAGCTTGCTTATCCCATATTATCTCGGGGTTTATTTAATGAGAGATAAATTGAAAAAAACATTTATATTTAGGATTCAATAAAAATGTATTAACTACAAACACAAACAGATGAAAAATATTATTTTATTACTCACACTATTATTTATATTCGGAATAAATGCAATCGGGCAAAAAAATGAATATCATCCATCTAAAATCAGCAAAGCAAAACATTTCAGAAAGACTATTCCTTTGCGGGATATGGAAAAAATTGTCCCCGGTGAAAGAGACAGAAGCTGGAAAAACGGCATCATCAGAAATGAGGAAAATAAAAAAACTGAAAGGCAAAGAAAAGAAGGCGCACTTCCAATCGGAAAAGACCCTGTTTTACAAGACTACCAAGGACAAACTTACCAGAGCAAAAGTCCTTTATTAAATTATGACGGGATTGGTAATGTAAATGGAGTTTTCCCTCCGGATACCGAAGGTGATGTTGGTCTCAATCATTATTTTCAGATGATAAATCTCTCTTTCGCCATTTGGGATAAAGAAGGAAATAAAATTTACGGACCAGTTGACAACTATACATTGTGGAGTGGTTTTATCGGTCCATGGACAGGTACTAATGATGGTGATCCAATACTTCTTTATGATGAGCAGGCAGACAGATGGCTTGCAAGTCAATTTGCAATAAACACATCAAACGGAACATATTGGGAGCTGATTGCAATTTCAGAAACCGGCGATCCGTTAGGAGCATATTATCAATATGCTTTTGAGTTTCCTGCTTTTAATGATTATCCGAAATTTGGTGTTTGGCATGATGGATATTATGCATCATTCAATATGTTTGGAAGTTATTTCAGAGGTGCTGCAGCAGCTTTCGAACGTGATCTAATGCTCATTGGAGATTCAACTGCCCAAATGATTTTATTTGATCTTCCCCAAGGCAGCGATCCTGCAAACATGCTTCCTTCCGATCTGGATGGAACACCTGCTCCAGCCGGAACACCTAATTATTTTACTTATTTTAATGATGATGCATGGGGATATCCTGATGACCGGATGAATATTTGGGCATTCAATGCTGACTGGGTTAATCCTGCAAATTCCACTTTTACAGAAGTTGCCGTTTTAACTACCGAAGCTTTCGACTCACAATTATGTACTGCTCCACGTGGACAATGCGTCCCGCAACCAAATACAAACACCAGACTCGAAACATTATCCGACAGATTAATGTTTCGTCTTCAATACAGAAATTTTGGAACTTATCAGGTCATGCTTACAAATCATACAGTTGATGTTGACGTTAACCATTCCGGAATAAGATGGTACGAAATGCGTGATAATAACGACGGAAACGGTTGGTTTATATATCAACAAGGAACTTATGCTCCTGATGATAATCACAGATGGATGGGAAGTATTGCCATGAACGGACAAGGAGATATTGCTCTCGGTTATACTATTTCAAGTGATTCCTTGTCACCATCTGTAAGATATACAGGTCAAACACAAGGTGCTACACTTGGTAAAATGAATATTGCAGAAGTAGAACTTATTCGTGGAACAGCTTCACAAAATAGCTTCCATCGCTGGGGAGACTACAGCTGCATGTCTGTTGATCCGTCTGACGATTCTACTTTTTGGTTTACTGAAGAATATATGAAATTTGGATGGATGACAAGGATATCTTCTTTTAATTTTGAACCGGTTTCTCCTGCCACAGTAAGTGCCGGAGAAAATGATACTGTTTGTGAAAATCAAATTTTTTATACTGATGGAAACGGCACTAATTTTACTTCAGTATTATGGACAAGTATGGGAGATGGATTTTTCCCTAATAAAACTTCGCTTAACGCAATGTACTGGCGAGGAAGTGAAGACCTTGAAAATGGAGAAGTTAATCTGGTCTTAACTGTTTATGGATATATTCCGGGTGATGTGGTCAGTGATACTTTGCTACTTACATATAATTATATGCCTGAAGTATCAGCCGGAAACGACACACTTATTTGCGAAGGTAATTTATTAACTTTATCAGGATATGCCATAAGACAGGATTCATTACTTTGGACTACTTCAGGTGATGGCATTTTTAGTAATGATACTATTCTTAACCCTACATATACTCCCGGTGAAAATGATATAACAAACGGTTCTGTTGAACTAACTCTCACAGCATCGGCAACAGTACCTTGTACCGATAGTGTTTCCGATGCAATCACTTTAACTATTGATGAATACACTAATATTTCAGGCTTGTCTGAAGATAGAATTTCTGTTAAAATTCAACCAAACCCGACAAAAGGTATTTTTGTTATTTCAATTTCTAATGCTGAATGTAAAATTATAAACATTAACATTCATGACATTAAAGGTAATTCAATATTAAAAGAAACCTTAAGAAATACTGAACAAATTTCAAAAGAATTCGACTTATCCTCTAATCCAAAAGGAGTTTATTTTATTGAAGTTATTTGTGGAGATATAAGAAAAACTGAAAAAATACTTATTCAATAATATACTGGCAACTAATCAGTATCAAAATTGAAAGCTTGGTATAAAAATAAGTAGCGGGGAATCAATGATTAAATAATTAAATGCGTGAATGATTAAATATATTCATCAAATATAATAATATATTATACTTTTGCTCATCATAAATTTATCCTGATAATATTAAATAAAAAGGAACTATTTATTAATCCAAAAATATAATATAACGTGAACGATGTAGTAATTTTTGCAGTAATTTCTTTAGCCGGTATCGGTCTTGCTGCAGCAATCATTTTGTACTTTGTTGCACAAAAATTCAAAGTTATTGAAGACCCTAAAATTGATGAGGTTGAAGAAGCCCTTCCTGCAGCAAATTGCGGTGGTTGTGGATATCCGGGATGCCGAAACTTTGCAGAAGCCTCTGTAAAAAAAGCTAATAAAGACAAAAACATCGAAGGACTTTATTGCCCCGTTGGCGGAAATGAAATTATGAGCAAAGTTGCAAGCATACTTGGTCTTGAAGTTGAAGCACAGGAACCAATGGTTGCTGTACTTCGTTGTTCAGGGACTAAGAAAAATGCTCCTAAAAAAGTTGAATATAACGGACCTATGACTTGTGCCTTTGCTCATAATCTATATCAGGGCGAAAGTGCTTGTCCTTATGGTTGTCTCTGGCTTGGCGATTGTGTTGAAGCATGTAATTTCGATGCAATGTATATGGATGAAGAAACAGGACTTCCGGTTATTATTGAAGATAATTGTGTTGCCTGTGGTGCTTGTGTCGAAGCATGTCCGAGAGACATTATTGAACTAAGGAATGTTGGCAAAAAAAGTAAAAGAATTTTTGTTTCTTGTGTTAATGAAGAAAAAGGCGGAGTTGCGAGAAAAAACTGTAAGGTTGCTTGTATCGGATGCGGAAAGTGTTTTCAAGTATGTAAGTTCGATGCCATCACAATTGAAAACAATCTTGCATATATCGATTATGAAAAATGTAAGCTTTGCCGCAAATGTGTTGAAGTATGTCCGACAAATGCAATACATGAATTAAATTTCCCGCCAAGGAAAGTAAAACCGGTAGAAAATAAAAAACCGGATGAAATCGAAAAAACAGAAATCAAACAACAAGTTTAGAAATAATTTATAAACTATTCTTTATCACAAATAAAAAAAAACAGGAGGATAAGAATATTGAAAACATTTGAATTAGGCGGAGTTCATCCGGCTGAAAATAAAATTTCGGAAAACAAAGCAATTGAGGTACTTCCGATTCCTAAACAGGTACAAATACCGGTTGCTCAAAATCTTGGTGCACCTTCAGTTCCTATTGTTAATAAAGGTGATGAAGTTAAAGTAGGGCAACTCATAGCAAAAGGTGAAGCTTTTATTTCGTCCAATGTGCATTCATCTGTTTCGGGGAAAGTACTTAAAATTGATAATGTAAATGATCAAAGCGGTTATAAAAAACCCGCAATTTTCATTAATGTTGCCGGAGATGAATGGGAGGAAAATATCGACCGTTCTGATACTCTTATAAAAGACATTACCGCATCAAAAGACGAAATCATTAAGAAAGTACATAAATTAGGAATTGTAGGACTGGGAGGTGCTGCATTTCCATCGCATGTAAAGTTAATGGTTCCTAAAGGCAAAAAAGCTGAAGCACTTATCATCAATGGAGTGGAATGCGAACCGTATCTTACTGCCGATCATAGGGTGATGCTCGAAAAAGCTGACGAACTTTTGGTTGGAACTAAAATTCTTATGAAAGCTCTTGGTGTAGAAAAAGGTTTTATCGGAATCGAAAATAATAAACCCGATGCTATTGAACATCTCAGCAAACTTTCAAAAGAATATAAAGGCATCGAAGTTTATCCATTGAAAGTTAAGTACCCTCAAGGTGGCGAAAAACAGTTGATAAAAGCTTTGACAAACAGGGAAGTTCCATCAGGCAAACTACCGATAGAAGTTGGTTGTGTTGTTCAAAACGTGGGGACTGCACTCGCTGTTTATGAAGCCGTTCAGAAAAACAAACCATTATTTGAGCGGGTAGTAACCATAACAGGAAAAGCTGTTAAAAATCCTTCAAATTTCCTTGTTAGAATAGGGACACCAATTTCTGAACTTATCGAAGCAAGCGGTGGCACACCTGATAAAACAAGCAAAATTGTAGGTGGCGGACCAATGATGGGAAAAGCTTTGGTTACTCCGGACGCACCTATCGTAAAAGGTTCTTCCGGTGTTTTACTTTTCGATGAAAAAGAAAGCAAACGTGTTGAAGAAAAAGCATGTATCAGATGTGCCGGTTGTATTAAGGTATGTCCGATGGGTCTTGAACCGGTTCTTATTTCTCAATTAACAAAGTTGGAAATGTATGAGGAAGCGGAAAAAAATAATATAATGGACTGCATTGAATGTGGGTCATGTCAATATACTTGTCCTTCGGGAAAACCTTTACTTGATTACATCAGACTGGGAAAATTTAAAGTTGGACAAATAATTAGAAACAGAGGAAAAAAATAAAATATGAACTTACTTACAGTTTCAGGCTCTCCGCATATTCATGAAGATAATTCGGTAAAAAAAGTAATGTATGGTGTTGTTTACGCCTTGATACCTGCAATGCTTGTTTCAGTCTATTTCTTTGGATTTGATGCAGTTAGGGTGTTGTTAATATCAGTCGCCGCCTGTTTATTATTTGAATGGCTTATCCAAAAATATTTGATAAAAGGACCTGCGACAATAAACGACGGTTCGGCATTGATAACAGGTATCTTGCTTGCATTTAACGTGCCAAGCAATTTACCGATTTGGATAATCATTGTTGGTGCTTTTGTTGCCATAGGAATTGCTAAAATGTCTTTTGGCGGTTTAGGAAAAAACCCGTTTAACCCGGCATTGGTTGGACGTGTGTTTTTATTGATTTCCTTTCCGGTACAAATGACAAGTTGGCCCGTTCCAAAACCATTGTTTTCAAGTGTAGTTACTGATGCAATTACCGGTCCTACCCCTCTCGGAATACTTAAAGACGGTTTAAGAGATGGCGAAAAAATCTCCGATATTATGACCCAGATTCCCTCCTACCTACAACAATTGGTTGGAGATATAGGAGGATCACTTGGCGAGGTTTCAGCTATTGCTTTGTTGATTGGCGGATTATATCTTTTGCTTCGTAAGATCATCACTTGGCAAATACCTGTTGCTTATCTCGGATCAGTAATAATTTTTACAGGAATATTATGGTTAGCGAATCCCGAACAATTTGTTAATCCTCTTTTCCATCTTATTACAGGTGGTTTGATGCTTGGAGTTTTCTTTATGGCAACTGACATGGTTTCATCACCTATGTCGTCGAAGGGGCAAATTATATTCGGATTAGGTTGCGGAATTATTACTGTTGTAATTCGTATTTGGGGAGCATATCCCGAAGGCGTTTCATTTGCAATTTTGATAATGAATGCTCTTACACCTCTGCTTAATAACTCGTTTAAACCAAAAAGATTTGGAGAAATTGTAAAAATTGATCATAAATAAGTACTTAAAGTGAACTAAAGTTATAACTTTAGTCATTTTAGGCACTCCAAATACCGGGCTTTGCCCGAGCATCCACGAAGCTTTGCTTCGGGACTTTAGACACTTAATAATTAAAAATTAAATAATAATAACAAAATATAAACCATGGCTAAAAAAGAATCATCCTTTATTAATATGGTGCTCACTTTATTCATTGTAACAGGTGTAGCAGCTTTAGCTTTAGGAGGAGTATATAATCTGACAAAGGAACCTATTGCATTGGCTAAAAAGACAAAATTGGAAAATGCAATAAGCAATGTAATTCCTGAATTTGACACTTTGAATGAATTTAAAGTTATGCCGGCAACGGGAAAAGACTCACTTACTTTTTACCGGGCATTTTATAAGAACTCACTTGTTGGTACTGCAATTAAAACATACACCTATGAAGGTTTCAGTGGATTCATTTCAATAATGGCAGGCTTTTCTCCGGATGGAATAATTATCAATACCGCCGTATTGGAACATAAAGAAACACCGGGACTTGGTGATAAAATGGAAAGTAAAAAATCTGGCTGGAGTAATCAGTTTAAAAATATAAATCCAAAGGATTTTGATCTTCATGTTACAAAAGACGGAGGAGATGTAGATGCCATAACAGCAGCTACTATCAGTTCACGCGCTTTTTGCGATGCAATGCGTCGTGCAAACAAAACTTATGAAACACAAAAAGGAGGAACAAAATAATGAATCAATTACAGAATTTTACAAAAGGCTTCATTAAGGAAAACCCGGTTTTCATACTTTTATTAGGACTTTGTCCTACACTTGGTGTTACAACAAGTGCTATTAACGGACTTGGAATGGGACTGGCAACTGCATTTGTACTTACTATGTCGAATTTAGTTATTTCAATAATTAAAAATGTTATTCCCGACAAGGTAAGAATCCCGTCATTTATTGTGATAATAGCATCTTTTGTTACAATAGTCGAACTTGTAATGCAAGGTTTTCTTCCAACATTATTTGAACAATTAGGATTATTTATTCCTCTTATTGTTGTCAACTGTATTGTGTTGGGACGTGCCGAAGCTTTTGCTTCAAAAAACACCATTTTATCTTCAATTATTGATGGATTAGGAATGGGATTAGGATTTGCATTTGCTCTCACAGTTTTGGGAAGTATTCGTGAAATTCTTGGTAGTGGTGCAATATTCGGATGGAAATTTATTGAAGGCGATGGTATGCTGGTTTTTGTATTAGCTCCCGGAGCTTTCATCGTGCTGGGATACTTAATAGCAGTTGTAAATAAGATGAATAAGGCTTGAAGAATAAGTACTTAAAGTGAACTAAAGTTTGGAGTGAACTAAAGTTAAAAGTAGCTATAAGATATTAAGATGGATAATAAAGAATTTGGTAAGAAATTAGAAATTAGGACTAAGAAATTTGCAATTAGTATTATAACTTTAGTCACTTTAGTCACTCTAAACTTTAGGCACTTGATTAATAAAAGAATTAAAGAAACATAGAATAAAATAAAACAACACAAAAATGGAATACATTTTAATAATAATCGGAGCAATATTTGTAAACAACATTGTATTATCTCAGTTTCTTGGGATATGTCCTTTCCTCGGTGTTTCAAAGAAAATATCTACAGCAGCAGGAATGAGTGGAGCAGTACTTTTTGTAATGACTCTTGCTACAATAGTTACATGGTTAATTCAAAACTATATTTTAGATCCATTTAATATTGGCTTCCTGCAAACAATCACATTTATCCTTGTGATTGCCTCACTTGTTCAGATGGTTGAGATCATTCTAAAAAAAATCAGTCCGGCATTATTTCAGGCACTCGGTATTTTTCTTCCATTAATCACAACAAACTGTGCTGTGTTAGGTGTTGCAATTTTAACTATTCAAAAAGATTTTAATTTATTAGAAGGAGTAGTTTTTGCTATATCCCATGCAATAGGTTTCGGATTAGCACTCATCATTTTCTCAGGTATTCGCGAGCATCTCGATCTTATGGAAGTACCTAAAGGAATGAGAGGCGTTCCGATTGCTCTTGTTACGGCAGGTATTCTTGCACTTGCATTTATGGGATTTTCTAATCTTGTATAGAAGACAAAAAAATAAATTAAATGTCTGGATGTTTTGTTTGGGCTTTTTTTTGAAAAAATAAAATAGAAAACGACTAAGTTAATCTTCGCCATATACAGCGGCAATAATCTTCACTTTACCAACAGCTCATACCAGATTGAGCAATCACAGAAACCGATACGCGTTTGGCACCAGCTTGAACAATTTATTAAATACACACTATTTTTAGAATTTAACTTCGTAAAATATAGGTTTATCAGAATCTTTAAATATAAAACCCATATGTTTTTTTCTGTTTTCAGAATCTTTAAAATCTAAGATAAAAATAATTTCCTTAATTAGTTTGCCATCAGGATCGTGTTTAATGATCGGTTCATTGCTATTTAAAATTACTCTCCAATTTGGATAACCAAAAAAAGTGACATCAATACAAATACTTCTGTCAAAAAATGTTACCCAAACACGGTGAAATTTATTGTATTCTGGTTCTTGAGCTAAAGGACACCAATTTATTGTATTCGATGACAAGTCTTTTAAATATCTTGCATGATTAATTAAATCTTTTACTTTGTCTAAAGAAGCCAACTCATCGACAGAAAGAATGTAATACAAAAATGAGACAACTATTTTTGCTATCAGTGGAGATATGTGAGCAAGATTCGGTTCATCAATCTTTATATTTTTTACACTTCTTTTTCTAATAGAAGATCCTAATTTAGAAGATCTAACAATCTCACCAAGTTTCAAGGAATCATATTGTTTCTTTATTTTCTCAATTTCATTTTCAATTTCTTCTTTCTGTAAATTTGCCTTTCGATTTAACCATCTAACACCAATGTTTTGCCAATCATTTTCTGAAAATTCAAAAAAATTCTCATTAATTTCATGTGCTTTTGTCTTGAAACTACCATTTTTACAAATCATCTTGACATTAACACCGTTAATCGTATCTGTGCCTTTATATTTAATTTGCTCATAGTATCTTTCAGCATTTGGAAGTTGTAACTGTTCAATGGATTTTAAGACTTGTGGATTTTGAAGAGGAAGCTGATCAATATTGTCACCAAAATGCTTCATGCAAGTTTCACATACATCATAAATTCTCCAAAATCCATAAATACTTTTTGGGAATACATGTTCTCCGACACCAGAAGGAGTTTCTGGTAACGGACTAAAACAGAACAGGCAATATTTATAGAAATTAAACATGTAAAAATCTTTATCGTGTACCTAACGCCGCAAATAAACTGACAACAAAAGCTGCGATGCTCCGCTCTACAACGTCAGTCCGTGTTGACTTGCCTTGTTAGTAATTAATTATCTATACCTAATTTTATATACTCGATCCGCTTCTTTTGCCCAATCACATGGGCGACCCCATTGCTCTAGCTTTCCATTTAGAAAATAGAGCCAATATTCTTCTTCTTTTTGATCATAACCCATCATGGCATACCATTTTTCATATGCCCAAACCTCTACAGTACCTTTTTCGAATTTCTTTGAACCAATAACATTTACAGGTTCACCAATCTTGGAGATCACTTGCTGCTTATCATCTTCAATTGTAAGAAGGTGGAGTTTTATCTTTTCGTAATTTTTCCCATAGTTTGCGAAATCTTGAAGCATAAAGGTACAGCCACTTAAAAACATCGCAATAAGCAGTGTGATTATAGTTTTCATTTATTCTCTCCTTTTTAGATTACTAACACATTATTAAGCAACAAATATCTATCCTGAATAATTCCTAACGTAGCAAAGCTACAAACAAATTTTCGTATAATAGCGGCATGAAAACATTTTTAGAAAAATACGCAGACTGTATCAACGGAGTAATTCATGGCTTCGATAGGATATTATTAAAAGGATTTATAAGTGATCTTTATTATGGGAACAATTTTTATTATTTTTTGAAAGAAGAAGGTGTACTATTAAAAGACTTTAAACCATATGCACTAAAAGTAACAGAGCAGATAAAGAAACATGTCAATCAAATTATCAGTGAAGCAGGGGTATATTCAGAATATTTAAACCGTCCTAAAACAAAAAAAGAAGATATAGCCAAAAGGATTGTAAAGGAACAGGGTATAGAAGAAGGTTTGGTGTGTGTATTATCTGCCGTGGAACCATGCCTGGCAATGAGTGTGGAATTCAATAAGTCAAGCCAAAAGTTGGAAAAGAAACAGGGCTTTCGTAAATGTTTACATTACTATTTCTATTATTTGGATAAAGATTTTGGGTTAATGCATATTCGTCTTCAAACATGGTTTCCTTTTGGAATTCAAATCTACATTAATGGAAGAGAGTATTTAAAACGACAATTAAGCATCCAAAATATTAAATATACCAGTTTTGACAATAGTGTTACATGGGTAGAAGACATTGAAAAGGCACAAGTTATAAGTGATAAGTTCCAAGAGAAAAAATGGTATAAAGTTTTTGATAAATTTGCAGAAAGAGTTAATGGGTTTCTTCCACGTATAAAAGAAATATTTAATTCCCATAGTTATAATTGGTACATTGAACAATGCGAATATGCTACCGATATAATGTTTAAAAACAGAAAACTTTTGGAAGATATATACCCTTACTTTGTTGAGTACGCTTCTTTATGTCAAGTTGGAGAAAATATATTTACGCTTTTTGGTCGAAAAGTCCATGGCTTATATCAGGGAGAAGCAGTCTCCGATCGCAAACATTATTTTGGACAAGGGTTTAGGGTTAAATTTACCCTTGATAAAAATTCAATAAAAATTTATGATAAGTCAAGTAATTTGAGGATAGAAACCACCATTAATAATGCCAGTGCATTTAAAATTCGTAACCCGAACAATAAAAAAGAATGGAGCGATATGGGAAAAGCTATTTCAAATTTTTATCGCTATGCCGAAGTATCAAAAGCTTGTAACCTCAGGTATATTGAAAGTTTATCAAATGTGGACAATAATGGGAATATCAATAAAAAGATAGAAGGATTGTGTAATTCCACAGAAGTAAAATTATCGCCTAAAAGTGAGAA
>DAOVNY010000088.1 GCA_030630005.1 Bacteroidales bacterium
AGAAACTAAATTGGAAAACAGGCTTTTAAGAGAATTTGATAAGCAGAGTAACGAAAATTTCAGAACAATTTTAAACAAATTATTGCCAAAAAAATTGATTCCAATCTGCATTTCTCAATCAAGAATCTCTAAACACAGGCTTGGAAATGAAATAACTCCTGAAGAAAGAAAAAGGCTTTTAAACTGGTTAAAGAATTTCAGGATAAAAATAATTGGACACCGGGATTTCGATGAAGCAATAATAACTACCGGAGGAGTTGATACAAAAGAGATTGATCAAAAAACTATGGTTTCGAAACTAATTGAAGGATTATATTTTGCAGGTGAAATAATTGACCTCGACGGACCAACAGGCGGATACAATCTTCAGGTAGCATTTTCTACTGCATGGATTGCTGCTGAAGCTGCTGTGGCTGAATAACCACCATTACTCCAACAACCTATATGTATTCTATGCAGTTTTATCCTTAATATCCTCCCTCCCTCCCAAAAATAAATTTTTTACAGGGCGAAATTCCCTGCGGATTTTTTCCCATTTATCAGGATATTTTTTAAAAAGATAGATAATTTTTTTCTTGTGTTTTTTCAATGAATCGGAAATGGCAGGAGCTGATATCTGCGCAGGACAAGCATTTCCAACATTTATACTTGTCAGGTTTTTCCCGTCACTTAAAACTTTATTTGTAGCACGTTCGTATTTGTCTAACAATAAAATTGTCTTTGTATATCTTTCATCAAATTTATATTCAGTTTCTTCAACTTCAGGTTTTACTTCATAATCGTAAAGATTAATATGTTGATCATGTAAAATTATCTCTTCAGCATCACTGTCAAAATAAATATTATCAACATAAGTAATTGATTTACTGATTATAGCTTTTAGATTATTGATATTTCCTTTGAATTCGCTGATCTTATCTAATGCATCTTTTGCAAATTTATATGTCTTTTCAGAATTTTCTGAAAATTCCTTAAGGTATTGAACAGATACATTTATAAGACTTTCCCCATAATTTTTTCCTGTTTGAGAAAGCTCACTTTTTAGAGTAGCAGTTTGCCTGATCAATGATCTGGTATTCTCATTCATCGACTTCAAAATTGATTTATTTTGTTTGTTTGTGTCTAATAATGACTTAAAGTTATTGTATAAAAGAAATCCTATAATTGTTTTATTTTCAGTTGATAAACCCTTATCCGAACGACTAATTCCAAAGTTACTCATATTGTGATTGAAGTAGATAAACAGCAAGTCGAATTTTCCGTCAATATCATTTTCAAACCTAAGTAATAAAACAATATTTTCAATCTCAGTAAAGATATTTACCTCAGAAGTCAAATTTTCTGTTTCGAAAGGAAGTTCATCTTTTTTATACCAATTGAAATTTCGCTTTTCTAAGCGAAGATTCTGAATTTCGTGGTAATCTCCTTTGATGGAAAGTTCGTGCAAAACATCAGGTTTTTGTCTTATAACATACTTTGCTTCAGGTTTTCCCGATTCTTCATTATGATAAATAGCCACAACCTTTTCGATACCGGGAAGTA
The DNA here is from genome assembly GCA_030630005.1 of Bacteroidales bacterium. GTDB lineage: Bacteria > Bacteroidota > Bacteroidia > Bacteroidales > JAIORY01 > JAIORY01. The sequence goes on from DAOVNY010000088.1 coordinate 1,543, forward strand.
ATAAACCTGAGTTCTTCAGGATATTCTCAAAGTTATTACCGATGAATGAAAAGTTTAATGACATAAAAAAATAAAATATTAATATAACTTAAGCAAAAGTACAATAATTAAGTAAAGAAGTCAATAATTTAAGCAATAATTTAATTTATTTAAGCAACTTCGATTTCGTTTTAAGCAAGCTTAACTTAATTGCTTAATCTTTTAATTAAGTGAAATTAAAGTACTTAAAATGCTTGACCCATATAATTATCCATATTATTATTGCAGTCAGATTATGTAAAAATTTTTTCAAAAAAAACATAAACTTAAGCAAAACTTAACTAAATTATTATGAATTCACGGAAATATATCAACAAAAAGAGTCAATATTTAAGTAATAATATTGAGCAGTTAATTTCAAAATTCTTCAACGTTGCACTTAATATCTTTAATTACGATCCTGATTATCTTATTTTTCATAAGAATCAGATAAATGAAAATATTCCACAATTCGTAGTATCAAGGGAATACGTCTGGGAATTTGCAGTAAATGTAAGGGAACAGAAAAAATCTTTAATAAATAAAATATCAGGTAAACTGTACAAAAACTTTTTGATATTTTTTGCAATGGATGATGAATTGGTTCTCAGTCCCTACCCTGCCAATAATGTATCATTAAATAATATTTCACGCCGGAGGTATCCAAACACAATTAAATATCGAAAACGAAACGTTGCTACCGCAAGCATAATAAGATTTGAGACTGTTATCGCTGAAATAAATTATAAGTTATATCATAAAGTCAAAAACACAGTAAAACATATTATTAGACGGGTTAATAAGACTGAAAATGAATTTTTATCATCAATAAAAAACCATATTTCAAAATATTTCAACGAGGATAAAAGAAGCCAAAATAATAAGATCTTTGACAGAGGATTTTTTGAAGAAAAGTCTCATTATTACTGAGGGGAATTTTTGCGATAACTGAATTGCATGAATTAAACAGCTCTGGAAATAAGGTAAATAGGGAAACCTTATCTATTATTCTATTATTCCAAATTATTTTTTTGTAATATTGTAAAAAACATCAGAAATGGAATTTGGAGTTTGCATATTAAGTATCGTTCCTATCAGGGTAGAGCCATCCAACAAATCCGAGATGGTAACTCAAATATTATTCGGGGAACTATTAAGCATTATTGACGAATACAAAGATTGGTATAAAGTACGCCTCGAATATGACAACTACGAAGGCTGGGTTAACAAACTTCAGATATGTGAAATTTCCCAAAACGAATTTCAAAAATTAAATTCAGAAGAAAATAAAGTTACACTTGATCTTATTCAAAAAATAAAAAACAATAGTCTAAACAAATCATTTTCTATTGTTATTGGCAGTAATATTCCACCTTTAAATAATAGTACTTTTAAAATCAATGATGAAGAATATTATTTTGATGGAGCAATTTCCGGATCAAATAAACAGGAAAAAAGTAAAATAATAGAATACGCACAACTGTTTTTAAATACACCTTATCTATGGGGTGGCAGAACACCCTTTGGTATTGATTGTTCGGGATTTACTCAAATATGCTACAAACTATGCGGAATTAAATTAATGCGCGATGCTTCGCAACAAGCAAGTCAGGGTGAAACTATAAATTTTATTTCTGATGCCACTCCGGGTGATCTGTTATTTTTTGATAATGAAGTGGGAGATATTATTCATTCCGGTATTCTTTTGCCTGATAATAAGGTCATTCATGCCTCAGGAAAAGTAAAAATAGATGATATTGACCATCATGGGATTTTTAATTACGAATCTCAAAGATACTCACATAAACTTCGTCTTATAAAAAAAATCATTTAATCATTTACGCATTTATTCATTTAATCATTAACCAATCAACCTCTAATTTATTTTAAATTTAAACTACACTTTTCCGTAAAACATTCAAAAATTAATTTACTTTTGCCTCGAAATTTCAAAACAGAAATTTTAACGTTTTATACTAATGCGGAACAGATTTGCAAAATTAATAAATATCTGTTGCAACGCATAACTACTTCTAAACAGCTATCGCTTCGCATATCTGTTAAGAAGTAGTATATTAAAATATTTTCTTCGGGGCAGGGTAAGCTGATTGTTTTAATTTAACAGCAGTAATTCCCGACCGGCGGTTATAGTCCGCGACTTCCGCCTCAGGCGGAACTGAGCCAGTGAAATTCCGGCGCCGACAGTATAGTCTGGATGATAGAAGAACTTATATCGAAATATAACCCGTATATCGGGATATTGATATATAAAAAAAGCCCTGAAGATTGAAACCCTTCAGGGCTTTTTTTATGAATAGAGAACAACATAAATTTACTGAAACCGACATCCGTTATATGAAGCAGGCTTTTGAACTTGCCGCTAAAGGCACTGGTTTTGTAAACCCAAACCCCTTGGTTGGTGCTGTTATTGTAAAGGATGGAGAAATAATTAGTGAAGCTTATCATGAAAAATTCGGTGGCCATCATGCAGAAATTAATGCAATTAATAATGCAAAAAAGCCGGTTGATGGAGCCACCATATATCTCAATCTTGAGCCCTGCTCCCATTTCGGAAAAACGCCCCCCTGCTCACTTGCCCTGATAGAAAATAAGATAGGAAAAGTAGTGATTGCCATGACTGATCCAAATCCTCTTGTATCAGGAAAAGGAATCAAAATGCTTAAAGACCATGGAATAGAAGTTACTGTTGGAATTTTGGAAGATGAAGCAAAAAAACTGAATGAGGTTTTTATAAAATTTATTACAACGGGACTTCCTTTTGCAGTATTAAAAACAGCGATGAGCCTGGATGGAAAAATTGCAAGCTCAACAGGTAACTCCAGATGGATCAGCAATGAAACCTCACGGAAATTTGTACACCATCTTAGAAATAAATACTCTGCAATTATGGTTGGTGTGGAAACTGTTATTAATGATGATCCGTTACTGACTTGCCGTATTTTAGGGCAAAGCACCGGAAACCCTGTCAGAATAATTACGGATACTAAGCTGAGAATACCTCTTAATTCAAAAGTTATTAACTCTGAAAACGCCCGTACAATTATTGTTACAGGACCTGATGCTGATGTCAGAAAAATAAACAAGCTAAAAAATAAAGGAGTTGAATTTGTTTCTACTCATTTAAAAAACAACAGGGTTGATCTTAATGAATTGATGAAAAAATTAGGCAAACTTAACATTGACTCTGTATTAATAGAAGGAGGAGGAACATTGAATTTTTCAGCTATATACGAAGGGATCGTTGACAAAATATATAGTTTCATTGCCCCAAAATTTATTGGTGGAAAAGAGGCAAAAACACCCATTGAAGGCAAAGGAGTGGAGAAAGTGGCAGACGCATTTGAAATTGAAAATATCAGTCTGCAAAATTTTGATAATGATATTATGATAACAGGATATATTCGCAAATAGTATGTTTACAGGACTAATAGAAGAAATCGGCACGGTAAAAAATATCAGGAAAGGAAACACATCCTCTCAAATAACTATTGGAGCACAAAAAGTTATGGAGGATATAAAACAAGGTGACAGTATTTGCACCAATGGTGCCTGCCTGACAGTTATTAGTTATTCCATCAGGGAATTTACTGTTGATGTTATGGCGGAAACCATGCGCAGAACCAATCTGAATAACTTGAAATCCGGTTCAAAAGTAAATCTGGAAAGAGCACTCAAGCTGAACGATAGACTTGGTGGACATCTTGTAAGCGGACATATTGACGGCACAGGCATTATTACTGAATTAAAAAAAGAAGATAATTCGTTGTGGATTACAATAAAAGCTGATGAATCTGTTTTAAAATACATTGTTTTCAAAGGTTCGGTTTCTATTGATGGTATAAGCCTGACTGTTGCAGAAGCTAACAATAAACAATTCAAAGTTTCAATTATTCCGCATACGACACAAGAAACAACACTTCTGTCTAAAAAAATTGGCGAAAGCATAAATATCGAATGTGATTTAATTGGAAAGTATGTTGAGAAATTTATTACAAATGCTGCAAATACAAAACAACAATCCAATATTGATATGGATTTTCTCAGGGAAAATGGATTTTAAATAAAAATTTTAAATAAAAACATATAAAAAACAATAAACTAATGAGTGCATTTAATACAATAAACGAAGCTATTGAAGACATCAAACAAGGCAAAATGGTAGTTGTTGTTGATGACAAACGACGGGAAAATGAAGGCGACCTGATAATAGCAGCAGAAAAAGTAACACACAATGCTATTAATTTTATGTCTAAGCATGGTGGAGGATTAATCTGTATGCCCATTATTAAAGACAAGCTAAACGAATTAAACATAGGTATGATGGTAAATGAAAATACCGATATACACAAAACTGCGTTTACAGTTTCTATTGATGCCATTGAAACTACAACAGGAATTTCTGCCCATGAAAGAGCGTTTACTATTAAAAAGGTCTTAAATCAAAAATCAAAACCTGATGATTTCAACAAACCCGGGCACGTATTTCCATTAGAATACAAAAAAGGTGGTGTTTTAGTGAGGGCAGGTCATACCGAAGCTGCCGTTGATTTAGCGAAACTTGCAGGATTGTACCCGGCAGGTGTTATTTGCGAAATTATGAACGAAGACGGTTCGATGGCTCGTGTTCCTGAATTAAAAGAATATGTAAAAAAACATAATCTTAAACTAATTACAATTGCAGACCTTATTGATTACAGAAGAAGACATGAGAAGCTGATAGAGCGGGTTTCGGAAGTGAATTTACCAACAAAATACGGAATATTTAAAGCCATTGGATTCAAAGATAAAATTACAGGAGAAGAGCATTTCGCAATGATTATGGGCGAAATAAGTAATGGCAAACCTATACTCACCAGGGTTCACTCAGAATGTTTAACAGGAGATGTTTTTGGCTCTTTAAGATGTGATTGCGGAGACCAATTGAATGAAGCATTGCAAAAAATTGCAAATGAAGGCAGGGGAATATTATTATATATGCGTCAGGAAGGACGAGGAATAGGATTACTTAACAAATTAAAAGCCTATCATTTGCAGGACAATGGCATGGATACGGTGGAAGCAAATGAAGCACTTGGATTTCCGGCAGATCTTCGGGATTATGGCATTGGTGCCGAAATTCTTGCCGATTTGGGCGTAAAAGAATTACGATTAATGACAAATAATCCCAAGAAAATTTCCGGGATTTATGGATTCGGACTTAAAGTAGTCGAAAGAATTCCCATTAAAATACATCATAACAAAAATAACCATTTCTACCTTGAAACTAAAAAAATCAAATTAGGACATATTTTATAATTAAAAACATTATTAAACTTATATCTCATGAAAACAATTGAAGGAAAATTAAATGCAAAAGATTTAAAATTTGGAATAGTCGTTGGAAGATTTAATGAATTTATCAGCAGCAAACTGTTAGGTGGTGCAATAGATGCCTTGAAACGTCATGACGCTGAGGATAAAAATATTGAAGTTGTCTGGACACCCGGTTCATTTGAAATCCCGTTGATAGCTAAAAAAATGGCTAAATCGGAAAAATATAATTCCGTGATTTGCCTTGGTGCAGTTATCAGAGGAGCAACACCGCATTTTGATTATGTTGCCAACGAAGTATCAAAAGGAATTGGCAATGCCATGCTCGAAACCGAAATTCCAATTATATACGGAATATTAACAACCGACAACATTGAGCAAGCAATTGAAAGATCAGGCTCCAAGTCAGGAAATAAAGGATTTGATGCAGCTATGGCAGCCATAGAAATGGCAAATTTGATAAAAATTTTATAACAACCTATTTTGATTTTTTTTATTGATTTAGGCGAAAATAATAAATTCAATATTTATTTTCATACTACTTTTCAACAATTTATATAATTTTAATTATTGATTTTCTGTCTTTTAACAAATATTAATAATTAATGTTAAAAACAATTTATCTTGATTATGTAGATAAAGCACTACTTTTATTTGTCAAAGAAAAGAAACGTGAAAATAATTATTAACGATAATTAAATTAACTAATTAAATTAATCAAACCAAAAACTAAAATGCTTATGAAAAAGAACAGACTATTTATGTTTTTAGCACTTGTATTATTCTCAACAGCAACCTTTGCACAAGGTTATGTTAAAGGAGTAATAAAAGATGCTGATACAAAGGAAACCTTAGTAGGTGCAACAATTGCTATTCAAGGTACCACAACCGGTACAATTAGTGAAGTTAACGGAGATTTTAAACTTCAGTCACCTAAAGGAACTCAAACAATTGAAATATCTTTTGTTGGTTACGACACAAAAGTTTTTGAAGTTAATGTTGCAGATGGAAAAACAAAAAACCTCGGCATTATACTTCTTGAAGCTAAATTTTTCGGATTAACAGGTATTAATATTGTTGCCGACCGTGCAAAAGAACGTGAAACTCCTGTTGCATTTACAACAATGAAAGCTGCACAAATTGAAAAACAACTTGGTTCACAGGACATTCCATTGGTTATGAATATGACTCCAAGTGTTTATGCTACCATGCAAGGTGGTGGTGCCGGTGATGCTCGTATAAATGTACGTGGATTTAACCAAAGAAACGTTGCCATTATGATTAATGGTGTTCCTGTAAATGATATGGAAAACGGATGGGTTTATTGGTCAAACTGGGATGGTGTTGGTGATGCAACATCATCAATTCAGATGCAAAGAGGATTAAGTGCTGTTAATCTTGCAACTCCTTCAATTGGTGGTACGATGAACATCATTACCAATCCTGCAGCGATGGATGCCGGAGTTAAAATCAAACAAGAGTTTGGCTCAGGAAAATTCTTAAAAACAACAATCTTTGGTAATACAGGACTAATTGATGGCAAATATGCTTTTAGTGCCGGTGTTGTTAAAAAATCAGGTGTTGGACAAATTGATAAAACATGGACTGATGCTTATGCCTATTACGTAGGTGCAAGCTGGAATGTAAACAAAAATAACCGTCTTGAGTTTTATGCAGTAGGTGCACCTCAACGTCACGGACAAAATCTTTACAAACAAAATATTGCTGCTTACAGCCATTCATTTGCCGAAGGTCTTGATGATTATGATCCTGCAGCATTAGATGATTATGCTGAAGCAGAATCAGGACACATGTACAACGAAAACTGGGGACCGGTAAGTAATAGTTACACCGGACAACAATGGTGGAACGGAAAAACTCATGATCGTTTTAACGAAGATTATATTAATGAAAGAGAAAACTATTTTCATAAACCACTGATTAACCTTAACTGGTATAAACAATGGAGCGAAAAGTTAACTCAATATACCATTGTATATTACTCAGGTGGTACAGGTGGTGGTACAGGTACTTATGGAAAAGTTAAATGGGACTATTCAGGACCATCAAGATTTGTTGATTTTGATGCAACCATAGCTAATAACGCAGATACTGCATTTGGTATTTTAAGAAACAGTTGTAACAACCAATGGACAGTTGGAGCTATTTCAAAATTCAATTACAAGGTAAGCGATAAATTTAAACTTAACTGGGGTATTGACTGGCGAACAGCTTCAATAGACCACTTCCGTGAAGTTCGTGATCTTCTTGGTGGACAATTCTTTGTTGACACGAAAGATCAATTCGCAACTGATAATAACAAAGTTCTTGGCGACAAAATAGCTTACAATAACACAAATACTGTTGACTGGTTAGGTGGATATTTACAAGGTGAATATAAAACAGGAAATTTCTCTGCTTATGGTATGGCAGGTTATTCAATGATTAAATATTCATTCACAAATCACTTTAAAAAAGATGATGGTAATGAATTATTTATTGAATCCGATTGGATTAAAGGTGTTCAAGTTAAAGGTGGAGCAAGCTATAACTTCGATGAAAG
>DAOVNY010000065.1 GCA_030630005.1 Bacteroidales bacterium
TATTCGGTATTTTTCGCCGGACTGTTTTATTGTTTTCTCGGTTTGTGGTTTACTCGCAAACTGCTTAAACTTTTCAACATCCCCGAAAGGATAATAATTTTTGTGATTGTTCTGTTACTTTTTGGCACTAACCTTTTTTATTATTCATTTATAAATCCCAGCCACTCTCATGTTTATTCGTTTGCTATGGTGGCAATATTTCTTTATTTTGTCAAGAAAACTTTTGTTTCATATTCGGTTAAGGATATTTATAAAGCTGCAATAGCTCTGGGACTTATCATTCTTATCCGCCCAACAAATGCTCTTATAATATTAATTCTTCCATTTCTGGCTTCTGATAAAACAACACTTATCAATACTGCCTCAAGATTCTTTAAATTCAAAAAGGAATTTTTTATTTCATTTTTGATAGTCCTGTTTATCATCAGTATTCAATTTATTATTAACCTGATACAAAGCGGCAGTATTTTTATCTGGTCGTATAAAGGCGAAGGATTTAACTTTCTTAATCCCGAAATATCAAACCTGCTTTTTAGTTTTCGCAAAGGTTTATTTATTTATACACCTTTAACTTTTCTTGCCTTTTTTGCTTTGATTCCCTTGATAAAACAAAGCTATTACAAGTTTTTTACTTTAACAGGATTTTTTCTCATACTGTTTTATTTCCTGTCTGCCTGGTGGAATTGGTTTTACGGCGACAGTTTTGGAATGCGGTCTGTAATTGATTATTATCCCGTATTTGCGATTTTACTTGGAATATTGTTTTACAAATTTTCATCGAAATTTATTAGAATTCCTTTTATCACAATTTCCGTTTTATTCCTGATAATAAACTTAATTCAAACCTATCAGTACAGCAACTTTATCATTCATCCCGATGCGATGAATAAAGAAAAATACCTGTATATTTTTCTAAAAACCGGAGATGAATACAAAAATATTTTTGGCGGCTCTGTTGAAAGCAGATACGGAGAGATCAGAGAAAGAGAGATTAAACATTATTTTAATGATTTTGAAAATCCTTCCAAAGACTGGATGTTATTTTCTATTGTTGAAATTGGAGACACTGCCTATTCCGGCAATAAAGTAACTATGTTGGACAGCATAGTCATCTATAATTCAGGAATTAAAATAAAAGTGGATTCTGCTCTTACAAAAATTAAAAAACCATTCGTAAAGACATCTTTATGGAAATATAATATTAAAGATAATGCCTCCGGAAAATCTCTTTTTGTTGTTGATATTAAAACTGCATCAGGAGGAGACTACTTTTACAAAGCCTTCAAATTAACCGACATCCCAACAGATACAATTCGCGTATGGGAAAAAACAGAACTTGAATTCAAAATCCCACAATTGAAATCAGTTGATGATATCATTATGTTTTACGTATGGAACATTGAAGGCAAAAATTTTTATGTTGATGATGTTGAGATTGGGATATTTGAGGAGGTAGAGTAATGGTATTTATCTCAAACATTCAACACTCAACAAACAACACTCAATTTTCATTTTCTGTATTTTTTACTTGTTTATTGATTATCCATCCATACGGATTTGCTTCGCTTCATACGGACTTCCTTTGGTCGTTGAGTGTTGCTTATTGAATGTTATTTTTGAAATCAATATTCCGGTAAACAAAACACAGAAGCTCTATTACAATTCAAATTATTGTAACTATTTAGTGCCTAAAGTGAACTAATCCTTTTTCTTTTTGTCATGAATTTGTTCCATTATTCTTTCAAAATAAATCTCATAAGTTTCGCCGGCATTCATTGGAATATTTTCTAATGCAAATGAAAAATTATCAATTTGTTTATTAAATCTTGAACCTGTATCAAATATTTTATATAGAAATTCCATCTTAATTTTTCTCAATATTTTTGTCAGTATTTGAGGGATACTCGTTAACTGAATTTAATCTGTTTTTAGCTAAAATGATTGCTTCTTGCAGTTTTTGCTCTAAAAGATTCTTATCAGGCAGTTTAGTCAAATATTCAGCAACTTTTATTTGTTCGTCATTATCAAGCAAAAGATAATTTATTTGTTCGGGCGATTTTTTACTGCAAAGAATTAATCCTATTGGTTTATTTTCGCTTTCCAGCATTTCGTTACGCTCCAACCAACGCAGATAAAGTTCCATTTGACCTTTATAAGCCGCTTTGAATTTGTCAAGTTTCAAATCAATAGCAACCAAACTTTTCAGTCCTCTGTGATAAAACAATAAATCAATATAAAAATCTTCATTATCAATAATAATCCTTTTTTGACGGGCAAGAAAAGCAAAATCCGTCCCAAATTCAGTAATAAAATTTTGCAAATGCAACAAAATTGCACTTTCAAAATCTTTTTCGCTGTATGTATCGTGTAAACCGAGAAAATCAAGAAAATAAGGGTCTTTAAATGTTAAATCTGGCGATATTTTCTTTTCTGTTTCTAATTGTTTTAAGTCATTGATAATAGTTTGTTCCGGCTTTTTGCTAATAGTAGTTCGTTCGTAGAGCATACTTGAAATTCTTTCTTGTAGTATTCTTACACTCCATCTTTCGTGCTTACTCATTTGAATATAAAATTCTCGTTTTAGATTATCTTCTAATGGTAAAACCGTATAAATATGTGACCAACTCAATTGTGCAGACACTGTCTGCACAATTTGCAAATCAGGGTATAATTCATTGAATTTAATAAAGTTATGCAAATTCCTTTTGCTAAAACCTTTACCGTATCGTTGAATTAATTCTTTGCTTAATTCATCAATAAGCCTTTTACCGTAATCAGCACGTTTGTTTTGCAAAATATTTTCATTAATTTGTTTACCAATATTCCAATACAAAATAGTAAGCTCTTGATTAATGGTTGTGGCAACTCTTTTTCTTGTATTATCAATTAAAGAAACTATTGATTGCAACAACAAATTATTTTTTTGTTCTATTTTGCTCATAATTACAAATCCGCTTTTGTTTGAACAATTTCTTGCTCTTTTTTTATTTCGTAAAATTCATTAGTATGCTTTTTATCTCCCATTTCCCAATATTCACCTTCATCCATCATTTTAAAATCCTGAAAATATTGTTTATCATCAGAATTACCAAAATTTTTCAAATGTAGCAAATCAGACATTCTTCCATTTGATAAAAAAGATAATGAAATAGTTTCACATTTAGGTGGTGTAATACATATACCATAAACATCCTGATTATACGAAGATTTAGCAAAGGTGTTTTCAGGAAATTGTTCATCAAAAATTGAGTATTTCCACTTATTAAATTCTGCAATATCCTTTACTTCTTCAATCATTTCTGAAAGAGAAACAGGGTTTCTAAACCTACCACTATAATGAATGCTTAATCCCATAATTTATAAATATTAGTTTTTCAACTATTCAAAAGGAATATTCATTGTATTAATTTATTTAGATATTGCTTTTAATATTCTATCCTCTTTTATCAACATATCTTTCAATAAAAGTTGATAGGGAAGCTGGTTATGTTTTGAGCTTTTGAATCCATCTAAAATTTTTATTAGAGATGATGCTGTAATTAATGATAAGTCTATTTCAAATTCCATTCCGCAATCCTTAACAAAATCATCACTAAATTCTGGTGCTATCAATAATGATTTTACAACATTAAAACCACTTCCTTTTGCCAAATCAACATATGATTTTATTTGTCGTGAGACTGAACTAAATTTATTGTATCCACTCTCTTTGACAGTCTTGCATTCAATAATTATCAAATCGTTATTTCCAAGGTTAAGTACTAAATCAATTTTATTTTTTGCCGTATTAAGTGTTCTTTTGAGCTTTTCATCAACATTAAAACCAAGTCTTATAAATATCTTTTTTGTTATGTCCTCAAATTTAAGACCGAGTTCGCTTTCTTTTATTGAAATTCCGTTTTCTTTTAGTGCCGCGAGGTCTCTGAATCCAATATTTTCAAAATTTTCGAGGTAAAGGTTTTCTGCGTCTTTATATTTATCCATAATGTTTAATACGAGGTCTCCGCGTAATTTTATTTCTTTTTCCTGACAGAACTTCTTTAAATCCTCTATTGATAAAATATCAAGTATGTCCCTCGGTTTTATATTATAATCTAATAAGTATTGGCCTTGCATTACATTTTTATCTTGTATTTCAAATTCTTGACGAATCTGGTTATTAAGCATGGGTAATACTTCTTGTAATTCAACTAAAAGTTTTTCATATCCATCATTAGAAATACCAACCTTCTCGTCTTTTTCTATATCTTCAAAATAGTTAATAATGTTGATTATTTTATCTTCAATAGTTGTTCCTTTTAATGGTAAGGATATTTTTAATCCCTTTTGCCAGAGTTCATTAATAAATTTTTTCTTATCGGTTAATTTTGTCCCATCTTTATGTACACTGTTTTTAAGAAGAGTTGTAAATGAAATTCCTTCTTTTATTATTTGCTTTATTTTTAGTTCAAAGTCTAATCCTTTAACATCAATGTTATGCTTGCGACAAACTAAATTGATTTGTGACTCTTTAAGTGATTTCAACACTCTACGGTAAAATTTGTCAGCAAGCTCTTTTTTTCTAATTTTCCGTAGAACCCTAACAACCTCGTTTGCGATATAAACCCGACCATTCTTTTTTAAATGGAACAATACACCAATATTTCTTAAATATGTGATAATGTAGTTAATATCGTGTTTTTCAGGAGGAATAATCAAGTAATTGATAAGCTTCACTTCTTCTTGGGATAAGTCCAGTTGGTGCGATAATGTCAAAAGAATGGATAATTCATCATCTGTAATTTTCTCTTCCCTGTTATTTTCTTTATCATTAAAATATGCAGTATTAACACAAGCTTTGTAAATATTGTAATCCCTTTTTCGTTGTATGTCAATTTCTAATTTATCAGTTTCTATTTTCTTTTTTATTGCAAGTGTTTTTTTCTCAATGTCCGCAATTTCTCTTTCATAAAGACGTGCAAACCAATCTTGTTTAAGAATTCCATTTCCATCACGAATTATAATGTCAATTAAAATATCTAACTGTGAAGAAGTATTTACAAATTCTGCCTTTACTGATTCTGAAAACTCGTCTGTTAACAGATTGAATACTTTTGAAATATTAATATTGTCAACACTTTTTAAATCTTTAATATTGTCTGAAAGGATTTTATCAATCTCCTTAATGTTTTTTGGATTATTTGATATAATATTATCAATGATTTTCAAAAACGCATTTTTCTCAAATGAATTAATCCTGTCTAATATCTTTTCTAGTTTCATCGTAATTGCTTTTTGTTAATAATTCGGTTATTTTTTTATCAAGATTATCAATCTTTTTTTCAAGTTCATCATTGTTATCGCTTACCATAGAGTCAACAAAAATTGAATTGATAAGTGAAATCCCAAATATTCCACCCGAAAGTACCAGAAAGATAAAATAGAAACATGTAAAGAATGAACTTATTTGTGAATAATTTTTTGTTATTTGCTCTGGAATTTCAAACCAACCTTCAATAGTAAATATTTTAAATATTGAATAAAGTGACACTATTGGATCGTTAAAATATTTAGGTGCACTTTCATTAAAAAGGTAAAATGAAAAAATTCCAATGATAAAAATGTATATTACAAATCCAAGAAACACAAATACAGAAGCTTTCAATGCTCTTTGAATTCCCTTTATAAGATGTCCGATTTCTGGAATAAATTTGAAAAATCTGAATGATTTAAAAACTCTCAATATCCTGAACACAAGCAAAAAACTAATATTTACAATCTCTGCATTGAAAATAAATGCAACTAAGGCAGGAATTGATAAAACAATTAGAATAAAATCAAGTTTGTTCCAATTTGATTTAAAATATCCTTTCAGACTAAACTCGTTGAATTTAACAATTAACTCAACAAGGAAAAATCCGGTAATCATGTTGTCGATTAAGGTTAGTACAAATTTTTCTACTCCATTTGTAATAAACCCCCCAGCAAATAATATCATTGCATTAATCAGGATTAATACCAATATAAATTTGTCATTTAAGAATAGTTTTCTAATCATTTTTTCAATCTATTTGGTTACTTCTCATAAACATTGGAGGCAATAGATTTGCGATACCAAGTATTGGATTTATATTTAAATTTCTCAACAAATGTATAAAAATATTTTCAATATTTAGCGTGTTAATAATGTAAAGATGTTTTAATCTAATCACAAAATCAAACATTCAACACTCAACAAACAACACTCAATTTTCATTTTCTGTATTTTTTACTTATTTATTGATTATCCATCCATACGGATTTGCTTCGCTTCATACGGATTCCTTTGGTCGTTGAGTGTTGTTTGTTGCTTATTGAATGTTATTTTTGAAATCAATATTCCGGTAAACAAAATATTGAAGCTCTGTTACAATTCAAATTATTTACTAATTTATTCATGAATCTGTGGCTTTTTATATATTTTTGCCTTCACAAATCTGTAAAAAAAAAAATTTAAAAAAAACATGAAATTATCCGTAGTAGGTGCAACCGGACTTGTTGGTTCAAAAATGATAGAAATACTTGAAGAACGAAATTTTGCTGTTTCGGAATTACTGGCTGTTGCTTCGGACAAATCTGTTGGCAAAACAATTATTTTTAATAAGAAAAAACATTCTGTAATTAATATTGAAGAAGCAATTTCCAGAAAGCCTGATATTGCTTTGTTTTCGGCGGGTGGTGAAACATCTAAAAAATGGGCAAAGAAATTTTCAGAGCAGGGAACTTTTGTAATTGACAATTCTTCGGCATGGAGAATGGAGCCTGACATAAAATTAATTGTACCTGAAGTAAATGCAGATATCCTACAACCGAATGACACATTAATCGCCAATCCAAATTGTTCAACAATTCAAATGGTAATTACTCTTGCGCCTTTGCACTTAAAATATAAAATAAAAAGGGTAATCGTTTCGACTTATCAATCAGTTAGTGGTTCGGGAATAAAAGCTGTTAAACAATTAGAAAATGAAAGAACCGGAAAAACAGAAGAAAAGTTTTACCCTCACAAAATAGATAAAAACTGCCTGCCTCATTGCGATGACTTTACCGAAAGCGGATACACAAAAGAAGAATTAAAACTTATAAATGAAACAAGGAAAATCCTTGATGACCAAAATTTAATGATCACTGCAACAGCCGTCAGGGTGCCGGTTACGGGAGGGCACTCGGAAAGTGTAAACATTGAATTTGAAAATGATTTCGATTTATCTGATGTCAGGGAACTTCTTCAAAATACTGACGGGGTAATTTTGCAAGATGACCCTTTGAATAATATTTATCCAATGCCATCATTTGCCGAAGAAAAAGATGAAGTATTTGTTGGTAGAATCCGTAGAGATTTTTCTCAGCCAAACAGTTTAAATTTATGGATAGTTGCTGACAATCTCCGAAAAGGAGCAGCTACTAATGCTGTTCAAATAGCAGAATATCTTGTTAAGAAAAAGTTTGTTGGATGATCAACGAATCACTGTCCCATTTGCATCAGGATTATTAAAATTCTTAACAAACAATGGAATATTTTTAGCTTGAATTGGTTGTATAGTTTTGGGGTGAATGATTTTTGCGCTATGAGATAATTCTATTGCCTGATGATATGAAAGCTCCGGTAAAATAACAGCATCATCAAATTGTTTCGGATCTACATTATAAATTCCATCAACATCTTTCCAAAGAATTACTTTTTTAGCATTCAGAAAATTTGCCAAAATTGCAGCAGAATAATCCGAACCTTCCAAACCAAGTGTTGTGAAATTACCATTTTTATCGGAAGCAATAAATCCCTGTGTAACATAACATTCATCAATAAAAAAATTCTTAATATTACTTTTCGAAATTTCAATATCAATTTCTGCAGCACGAAAACTTGAATCAGTTTTTATATAATCTCTGATATCCGTCCACATATTTGATATTCCAATATCATTCAAATATTTACTTACAATCTTTGTCGAAATGATCTCTCCATAACTCACAATTTGATCATAATAATAATCGTAATCTTTAGTATTTTTATTTTGAAGATTTTCTTCTATCTTACTAAAAACATTTTTTACTTCTGAAAAAACAGTTTTATAATCCTCAGTAAATAATTCAGATAAAATTTTAAAATGTTCGTTTTTTATTTTGGACAAGAGAGAAATATATTTATCGTTTCCTTGATATTTTGATAAAACAACATCAGCAAGTTTGCTTGTGGTTTTCCCGATTGCCGAAACGACTATAATTTTCTTTCCCTGAATATTTTTAACAATATTGCCAAGATTTTGAATTGCCTCAGCATTAACAACAGAAGCACCACCGAATTTGCAAATTATCATATAATAGAATTATTAATTTGGTAAAAATAATAATTATTATTATGTAAAAAATCATTCAATCGTAAACTCAATTAGTAAATGCAATTTTTTGTATTTTTGTAAACTCAAAAAAACGAAATATTCAGGAAATGAATTACGATATAATAGTTATTGGAAGCGGACCCGGAGGATATGTTGCAGCTATCAGAGCATCACAACTTGGAAAAAAAGTTGCAGTTGTTGAAAAAGCTGAACTTGGCGGTATTTGTTTAAACTGGGGATGTATTCCTACAAAAGCACTTATGAAAAGCGCTCAGGTTTTTAATTATGCTTCTCATGCCGGAGAATACGGCATTCAGATTGAAGGTGAGATAAAACCCGATTTTGAAAAAATAATTGAGCGAAGCAGAAACGTGGCTGCAAATATGAGCAAAGGAATACAGTTTTTATTTAAGAAAAATAAGATTGACCACATAAAAGGTTTTGGAAAAGTAAAACCCGAGAAAATAGTTGAAGTTACTGATAAAGATGGTGAAGTTACAAAATACACAGGTGAAAACATAATTATTGCCACCGGCGCACGTTCAAAACAGCTTCCAAATCTAAAACAAGACGGAAAAAAAATAATCGATTATCGCGAAGCACTTTCATTACCAAAGCAACCCAAGTCGATGGTAATTGTAGGATCGGGAGCTATTGGAAGTGAATTTGCATATTTTTATAATTCAATTGGAACACAAGTAACACTTGTTGAATTCCTTCCTGAGATTGTTCCATTGGAAGATGTTGAAGTCTCTAAACAACTCGGTCGTTCATTCAAAAGATCAAAGACCAAGTTGATGAAAAGTTCTACTGTTAAATCAGTAGATGCAAGTGGAAAGCTTTGTAAGGT
This sequence comes from Bacteroidales bacterium, assembly GCA_030630005.1. Taxonomy (GTDB): domain Bacteria; phylum Bacteroidota; class Bacteroidia; order Bacteroidales; family JAIORY01; genus JAIORY01. The sequence goes on from DAOVNY010000065.1 coordinate 9,208, forward strand.
TTTAGTCGAAACAAAAAAAGGCGAAGAAATTATCGAAGCGGAAATTGTTTTATCAGCAGTTGGAGTAACAACAAATATTCAAGGCATTGGATTGGAAGAAACAGGAATCGAAATCAAAAACGAAAAAATAGTTGTTGATGATTTCTATAAAACAAATATTGACGGATATTATGCAATTGGTGATATTGTTCACGGACCGGCACTTGCTCATGTTGCTTCTCACGAAGGAATAGTTTGTGTTGAAAAGATAGCCGGTAAAAACCCCGAAACTGTTGACTACGGAAACATTCCGGCATGCACTTATACTAATCCTGAGGTAGCTTCAGTAGGACTAACTGAACAAGCAGCACTTGATTCCGGTAAAGAGATTAAAGTTGGAAAGTTCCCGTTTAAGGCAAGCGGAAAAGCAACAGCAGCAGGAGCTAATGATGGTTTTGTAAAAGTTGTTTTTGATGCCAGTACCAACTTATGGCTTGGTGCTCACATGATTGGTGATAATGTTACGGAAATGATAGCCGAAGTAGTTGCAGCGAGAAAACTCGGAGCAAAGGGTCATGATATTATCAACACAATTCACCCTCATCCAACTATGTCGGAAGCAGTGATGGAAGCCGTTGCTGATGCTTATGATAAAGTGATACATTTGTAAGCTGGATGTTGAGCGCAGCGAAATCCCGATAGCGAGGTACGAGCGTATCGGGACTGGATACTGGATGCTCGATGCTCGAAACTTGAAACTTAAAACTTAAAACTCAACCAATATGGAAATAGTAAAGACAAAAATCCCCGGACTACTGATCATAAAACCTGATGTTTTTGAAGATGACAGGGGGTATTTTTTTGAATCTTATAATCGCGATAAATTTGTTGATGCAGAAATTGATAACATTTTCATTCAGGATAATGAATCAAAATCTCAAAAAGGAGTTTTACGTGGATTGCATTTCCAAAACCCTCCTTATGATCAGGGTAAACTTGTACGTGTGATGAAAGGTGCAGTTATTGATGTTGCCCTGGATATCAGAAAAAATTCCCCAACTTACGGACAATGGGATTCAATAGAATTATCCGAATCAAATAAAATGATGTATTGGATACCACCCGGAATGGCTCATGGTTTTGTAACTCTTGAAGATGAAACTGTTTTCTTTTACAAATGCACCAACCTTTATAACAAAGCCTCGGAAGGCAGCATAAGATGGAACGATCCTGATTTGAATATTGATTGGGGAATTTCAGAACCTATCATCTCCGAAAAAGATAAAATTGCTCCTTTCTTTAAGGATTTTAAAAGCCGGTTTGAATTTTGAGTGAAAGCAGGGTTTTTTAATTAGCTGTATAACCGAGTGAAAAAGAAAAAAATAATCCTGAGGAAGTGCATGAGGTTTTTGAAAAAGACCTTAAAGTGCTTGGTGCAAGAGTTCATAATCTTAAAAATATTGATGTAATAATTCCACGAAACAAGTTTGTGGTTATCACAGGATTAAGCGGAAGCGGAAAATCATCACTTGCTTTTGATACCATCTATGCCGAAGGACAGCGCCGATATATGGAAACTTTCTCGGCTTATGCACGGCAGTTTATCGGGAGTATGAAAAGGCCTGATGTTGATAAAATAACAGGTCTTAGTCCGGTCATCTCAATCGAACAAAAATCAATAAATAAAAACCCACGCTCTACAGTTGGCACTATTACCGAAATTTATCATTTCCTGCGACTTTTATTTGCCCGTGCCTCCGATGCCTATTCTTCCGTTACCGGAGAAAAGATGGTAAAATATACCGAGAATCAGATAAGAGAGCTAATAACTGAAAAATATCAAAACAAAAAAATAATTATCCTTGCACCATCAATTAAAGGAAGAAAAGGGCATTATCGTGAGCTTTTTGAACAAATTCGCAAACAAGGTTTTTTGAAAGTCAGAATTGACGGAGAGGTTCAGGATATTACCTTTGGGATGAAATTAGACAGATACAAAATCCATGATATTGAAATTATAATTGACAGGATTCAAGTCAGCGAGGAAAAAAATCATCGGCTCGGACAATCAATAAAAACAGCATTAAAACACGGAAAAGGAAGTTTGATGATTATAGATCACGAAAGTGGTGAAATAAAACATTTCAGCCGTTTACTTATGTGCCCAACATCCGGAATATCTTATGATGAGCCGGAGCCAAACACCTTTTCATTTAACTCCCCCTATGGTGCTTGTCCAAAATGTAACGGACTGGGAACAATATCTGAAATTGATCTTGATAAAATAATTCCTGATGATTCATTAAGCATAAAAAGAGGAGGCATTGCCCCTCTCGGCGAATACAAAAACAACTGGATATTCAACCAGATGGAAGCTGTCGGGCATAAGTACGGATTTGATCTCAACACTCCGATAAAAAAAATACCCGATGAAGCAATCACAATGATATTATACGGTTCCAATGAAACCATAAAAGTTAAAAAAGAATACATTGGTGTTACTTCCACTTATTCATTGGATTTTGAGGGAATAGTAAATTTCATCACAAACCAATACTTTGAAAATACTTCGAATGGAATTAAACGATGGGCATCGGGTTTTATGAACAAAATTGATTGCCCCGAATGTAAAGGCA
>DAOVNY010000085.1 GCA_030630005.1 Bacteroidales bacterium
TGATTCTCCTCATGCCGGTGTGCTTTTTAGTGGAAATGAACACATACTTGAATTTAATGAAATTCACGATATTGCCAAAGAAACCGGTGATGTAGGTGCATTTTATATCGGAAGAAACTGGACTTGCCGCGGTAATATAATTCGCTACAATTATTTCCATCACCTTTTTGGACCCGGTTTGCATGGCGTTCGTGCAGTTTATCTTGATGATTGGTCGAGTGGAACCACAATATTTGGCAACGTTTTTTACCAGGCAGGACGGGCTGCTTTCATTGGTGGAGGAAGAGATAATATTATTGAAAACAATATTTTTGTAGAATGTGATCCTTCTATTCAAGTTGATGCCCGTGGCTTAGGCTGGGCAAAGCATTATTTTGATAAATCAAGTAAACTTTATCTCAGTACGCTATTCGACGGAATGGATGCAATAAACTTTCGTCAGCCACCTTACAGCGAAAAATATCCGGAACTGCTAACGCTATATGATGATGATCCGGCAATACCGAAAAATAACAAAATTGTTCGTAATATTTCTTTTGGTGGAAGGTTTATTGATCTGTGGGACGGTCTCAATTTTGAAATGGTTGAAGTAAAGGATAATCTGATTGGCGATACTGTAATATTGAGAGAAAGCCGGGAATCTGATCAATCTGATAATTTCCAATCATTCAAATATGGTCATGTTGAGACTATGGAAAACATGAAAGGAAATATATTTTTAAAAGAAAATCCCGGGTTTGAAGATATTGCAAAAGAAAAATTTCAGTTGAATGATAATTCTCCGGCTTATGAACTCGGGTTCAAAAAGATACCGATTGAGAAAATCGGATTGTATAGTGATGAGTATAGAACACAGATGACGCAGATGACACTGATTTACAAGGAAAGCACTAATGTTGAAAAACTTACTGCTGGTGATACTAATGTTTTTGAAGGAAATTTCTGGAGAAATCAGGCATTAACGGATATTATGCCATACTGGATGAAATATTCCCTTGATACTGTTGACGGGGCTTTTATTACCCGTCTCGACAGAAGTTGGAACCAGATTGAAGGAACGGAAAAATATCCAAGTATGATCTCAAGGCATATTTTTGGTTATTCTGTTGCTTATCTTTTTACAGGTGATGAAAAATATCTGGAAATTGCTTCTGATGCTGTGGACTTTCTTTTGGAATATGCGTGGGACAAAGAATATGGCGGATGGTATAATCTTCTTGACAAACAAGGAAACCCGATAGACTCCACAAAAAATACCTTTGTGCAATTTTATACAAACACAGGATTATCATTGTATTATTTGGTTACTCATGATAAAAATGTACTTCAATACATTGAAAAATCAAATGAGATTGCCGAGACAAAAAGGCGTGATACTATCAATGACGGCTTCTATAATATTTTAAACAGGGATTTAAGCGTAAAAGATTATAATAAAAATTTCTCATCAGAAGTTGTTCCTGTTTCCAGCTATATGCTCTATTTATATCTTGCCACAAGGAATGATAAATATCTTCATCAGGCGGAAAGAATTATGAATATTGCTTTAGATAAAATGCAGTGTCCTGAAACCAATTGGATTATAGAACCATTTGATAAAGATTGGAATTATATAACAAGAAATAGTAATTTAAAAACTGAAATAAATATTGGTCATAATCAGGAAGTTGTATGGATGTTTTACCGGCTTTATCTTTTAACAGGGAAAAAGGAATATTTAGATTCAACAAAGGCTATTACAGAAAAAATTTACAAATGGGGAGTTGATGAAAATGGAGCATGGTACAGTAGTTCCGGAAGAATAGATCCTTCTTTGCATACCGATTTTTCATATTGGTGGATACAGGTTTATGGAAATATGTTTGATGTTTTTAATTATAAACTTACAGGAGATAAAAAATATCTTGCTCAATTCAAAAAAGGTGCCGGTTTCTGGAATAAATATTTTATTGATAAAAAATATGGCGACACTTATAGAAGCGTTTTCCTTGACGGGGAAATAAAAGATGATATAAAAGCAGCGAGTGATAAAACTTCTTATCATGCAATGGAATACAGTCTGTTAATTTCTCTTTATTTAGATTTATGGGTAAATGAAAAAGCTGTTGAACTTTATTATTGCATTCAATCTCCTCAAAAAAATGAAAGATTTTATCCATCTCCATTCGAAGATTTATCAGTAAAAATTAAAAAAGTAACAATAAACGGAGAGAACTGGACAGATTTTAACAAAGACGAAGCGTACATTAATTTACCGGACTTGGAAAAAGTTAAGATGAAGGTTGTTTTGAAATAGAACACAGATGACACGGATAGCGCGGATTTACACGGATAAAAAATCTATTCTTCAAAAGCATTTTCAAAATCCTCTTCAAAATATTTATTTATAGAATCGCAACCGTAATTAAAAATACGACGGTTATTATCCTCATCAGTGTAAACAAATTTCAGTTTGTTTTGTTTTGCTGTTGATAATAACGACATAGCTTCCATTCTGATATCTTCGAGTTTGGTCTTTTCTGTTGAACCAAGTTTTTTCAATAAATCAGTTAACTGTTGATAAGATAATCTGCTGACTTTAGATTTAAGACCTGCCTCAAATTCCTGAATGACTTTTTGTGTGTTTGTAAAGCTACCACCTGATTCAATCGGGAAAGAAGCCGGAAGAATAAGATCAGCTTTTTTGGCTGTTGCGGTCATAAAACAATCCTGAACCATTACGAAATCAGAAATTGCTAACCATCCTGCAATCTTAACTTTATTTTTAGCAGTTCCGAGCGGATCTTCTCCGAAAATAAAAAGATTTTTTAGTTGTCCTTCTTCCAAATTCATAAATTGACTGTCCTTAACACTAACCGGCAATTCATCAACTTCCCATTTCTTTTTCATCAACTCAACAAGATCAGGATCATCAATTGGCTGGCTGCCTATTCCGAGCTTAGGACAAATTCCCATATCAAATAACCCCTGAGAATTATTTTTTTCTTTAAGTGAGATCAAACCGCTTGCAGTTTTCCCAAGCTTGCCTGTAAGCATGTTCAAATTAAATAGTTCGTAACCGGCATTTGCCGATAATTCTTTCTCGGAAAATACAATAACAGCATTCATTTCATCATTGTACGATTTCGCAAATTCAACAATAACATCCATATATGGAACACCGGAAAGTTTAACCAGTTCGCTAAAGTTTTCTTTCAGAATCTCGTTTTTATACTCTTCATAAGCTTCGCAATTATCATTAATAAACAAGGCATTATGAAAATTATTAGCAACAAGATAATAATTAACAGCTTTAATAAAATGATAATATGATTTTATCTGAAGCACTTTATCAACTTTATGTTTCATTGTGCTGTCATCATGAATAGTAATAAGTTCAAGCGGTATTTTATTATTGAACTGAGCATTATTTATCACAAATCCTGCTACGGCATTATCCTTGTTAATTTCCGAACCGAGCAGATAAATTTTGCTTGCATCATTCAACTGAGTAAAAGGAACATTATCTCTGGAATTAAAAATATAACCCTCACCGCGATTCAGATAATGAAGACTGGTAACATTATTTGTTTTTGCACCTACTCTTGCAAGTTTCTGAACAAGGTACATTTCTTCATTTGTAAGTCTTGCACCGGCAAAGAAAGCATTATCATCAGGTTTAACCTGAGTGATTTTTTCTGCAATTATTTCATAAGCCTTCTTAAAACTAATTTCAGTAAATTTCCCTTTTTCTTTATGCAAAGGTTTTGTAATTCGTGAATTATCATTCAAATATTTATATCCGAATTTTGGATATTTACAAAGATTACCATCAGCATTAACAAATCCTTCTTTTCCTGTAACTTTCATTACAAAGTTACTTTTATGATTGATGATTATTTCGCAACCAACCGAGCAATAATTACAGATAGTATTTACTTTATCGGTTTTTATTGGGCCCGGTTTAAACAGAACATTTTCGGTAATTGCTCCGGTTGGGCAGGTAGAAATACATAATCCGCAACTTTCACAAGTTGAATCCTGAAGTCTGTCACCCATGCTTGGCGCAACGTAAGTTTCAAAACCACGATTTACCAATCCTAATGCGTTGGCACCAACAACTTCACTACAAATTCTGATACATCTTGAACACAGGATACATTTGTTGTTGTCAATCTCAATGTATGGATGCCTGAAATCAATTTTATATTCATTGTAATCACCGGCAAATCCTTTTTGGTCAGCATTATATTCAGTTGAGTATTTTTTCAGATCACAATCAAAAACTTCAACACAACCACATTCAAGACATCTTTGTGCTTCATGTTTTGCAATATCTTCGTCAGCATATCCAAGTTCAACTTCTTTAAAATTCAACCTGTCGTTAGGCTCAAGAGTTGGCATTTCTTCACGTTTTTGCTCCGTGAAACATCCTTTATATTCTTCTTTAACCTGGGTTTTAAAATTATCTTTTTTACTGATAAATTCTTTTTTCGGGGGAACAACTTCTTTATTATTAAGAAAAAGGTTACAACTGTGGGAAGCGAGTTTTGCTTGTGCAATAGCTTCAATAACAGTTGCCGCACCGGTAACACCATCTCCTGCTGCAAAAACTGATTTTATTCCTGTTTGCAAGGTTTCAGGATCAGCTTCAATATCGCCCCAGCGAGTGAGTTTTAATTCTCCTTCACTGGTTGAACTATTTATTTCATCAAGAAAATTAACATGAGTTTTTTGTCCGATAGCAGCAAGGATAAAATCAACATCAATATCAAATTCAGAGCCTTCGATTGGCATAGGTCTTCTTCTTCCTGAAGCATCAGGCTCACCTAATTCCATTTTAAGACAAGTAACGGATTTTACATTTCCGTCTTTATCTTTATTTACTTTAACAGGATTTGTTAAGAGTTTATATTCAATACCTTCAAGTTTTGATTCATGAATTTCAATTGGATTTGCAGGCATTTCTTTTTCGGTTCTACGGTAAATCACATAAACCTCATCAGCACCACATCTCTTGGATGTCCTGCAGCAATCCATTGCGGTATTACCTCCACCAACTACCACTACTTTTTTACCTTTAAAATTAGCTGGTCGGCCTGACATTTCCATTTCTTTAAGAAAATCAATACCGGGAAAAACATTTCCTGCATCATCACCTTCACAACCTATTAAAGTACCTTTTTGAGAGCCTATTGTTAAAATTGTTGCATCATATTTATCCCTGATTGCTTGATATTTAATATCCTCGCCGAATTTTTTATTATAGAAAATATTTGCTCCAAGGTCGGTGATATTATCAACTTCTTTTTGCAGAATATCATTTGGCAATCTGTATTCAGGAATTCCATATCTTAACCAACCACCTGCTTTTGGGGCAGCTTCAAAAATATCAACTTGATGACCTTCTTTCTGAAGGAAAAAAGCAGCAGAAAGACCACCGGGACCGGCTCCGATAACTGCAATTTTTTTATTGGTTTTTTCTTTAAGTTCAGGAACAAATTTGTTTTTTGATTCAAGATCGTAATCAGCAGCAAAACGTTTCATATAATCAATACCGACAGCAGTACCTTCATCCAAAAGATTTCTTCTACAAGCAACTTCACAAGGTCTTACACAAATTCTGCCGCATATTGAGGGTAATGGATTTGTTTCTTTTATTAAGGCAACAGCTTCGTGATATTGTCCTTTATCAATAAGGGAAATATAACCCTGAACATCAACTCCTGCAGGACATGCTTGAGTACAAGGTGCTGTACAATCTGCGTAGTGGTTGCTCAATAAGAGATCAAGAGCTGTTTTTCTGCCCTGTCTCACTTTTTTGTTATTTGTTTCTATCTTCATTCCTTCTGCTACTTTCGTAGAACAAGAAGGTTGTAATCCTCTCATACCTTCAATTTCTACAACACATACGTAGCAAGAAGTATAAGGTTTTAGTCGAGGATCATTACAAAGGGTTGGAATTTCAATATTTTTTCGTTTGGCAAGATCCAAAATCGTTTCGCCACTATATGCTTGAGTTATTTTTCCGTCTAATGTTACGTTTATTCTTTCACTCATTTCTAATATCTTTCGTTTAGATTCAAAAAATTAAAAAACTTTAATTGCGTCGAACTTACATTTTGTAAAGCATGATCCACACTGAATACAATCATCTTGTCTGATGAAATGTACTTCTTTTCTACTTCCGTCAATTGCATCTGTCGGGCAATTTATTGCACAAACAGTACATCCTGTACATTTTTCAGGGTCAACTTCATAAGTAAGCAATTTCTTACACACTTTTGCAGGACACTTTTTATCGTAAATATGAGCTTCGTATTCGTGTCTAAAATATTTAATAGTTGTCAGAACAGGATTTGGAGCCGTTTGACCTAATCCACAAAGAGAGCTATCTTTAATTTGATATGCAAGTTCTTCGAGTCTTTCGATATCTCCTTCTTCTCCTTCGCCTTCGGTTATTCTCGTAAGTATTTCTAACATACGTTTTGTGCCAACACGGCAGAAAGTACATTTACCACAAGATTCTTTCTGGGTAAAATCAAGGAAAAATTTTGCAACATCAATCATACAGGTTTCTTCATCCATCACAACCATACCGCCCGAACCCATAATAGCACCTGTAGCATTTACCGAGTCGTAATCAACAATAGTGTCAAGAAGATGTTCGGGAATACACCCTCCCGAAGGACCACCCATTTGAACAGCTTTAAATTTTTTATCATTTTGAATTCCGCCGCCAATTTTAAAAATAACATCCCTGATGGTCATTCCCATCGGAACTTCAGCTAATCCCGATCGTTTAATTTTCCCGGCAAGGGCAAAAACTTTAGTGCCTTTACTTTTTTCGGTTCCATATTTTGAATAAGCCTGAGCACTGTTAATAATAATCCAAGGAATATTTGCCAGAGTTTCTACATTATTGATATTGGTAGGTTGTTTCCAAAGACCTGAAGCAGCAGGAAAAGGAGGTCTTTTACGAGGCATTCCTCTTTCGCCCTCAACGGAGGCTATCAAAGCAGTTTCTTCACCACAAACAAATGCTCCGGCACCTTCTTTAATGTATATATCAAAATTAAATCCATGAATTCCCAGAACATTTTTCCCGAGATAACCTTTTTTACGTGCCTGATCAATAGCAATTTCGAGACGTTTGATAGCAAGAGGATATTCAGCACGACAATAAATAACACCATCTGTTGCTTCAATGGCATAAGCTCCGATTATCATTCCTTCGACAACTGAGTGTGGATCACCCTCAAGAACCGACCTGTCCATAAATGCTCCCGGGTCACCTTCATCGGCATTACAGATTATATATTTATCTTCGGCTTTATTATTATTTGCAAATTTCCATTTCAATCCTGTCGGGAAACCTCCGCCACCACGACCTCTTAATCCGGAATTGATTATTGTTTGAATTACATCAAGACGAGATACACTTTGTCCGGCAATCTTTTTTATTGCACGATAACCATCCCTTGCTTCATATTCTTCAATATTTTCAGGATCGATATATCCACAATTTCTTAAAGTTATTTTTACCTGATCATCAATAAAAGTATTATCAATAGTTTTAAAAGTATCAGCTTTAACTACATAATCTTTAATAGGTTCATTTTTCTTGAGGTGCTTTTCAATTATTTCAGCAGCTTTATCTTCATCAATCTCACCATACATAAAAGAGCCGGTTTCATCAATAACTTCAACAAGAGGTTCTCTGTAACACATTCCAATACAGGAAGTCTTTTTTAATTCAAATTCTAAGTTTTCAGTTTTCTGAATATCCTTGATTTTATCAAAAACCTTTTTTGCTCCGGCAGCAATTCCACAACTTCCAAGTCCAACTATTACTTTTATTTTTTCCATTTTTTCGGGTTTCGGGTTTTGAGTTTTGGGTTTTGGGTTTTGGGTTTCGGGTTTGCAACTTGAAACCTGAAACTTGAAACCTGAAACTAATTTGTTTCCTGTCGTTTAATTCCTCGTATAATTTTTACAGCTTTATCTCCGGTAAGTTTTCCGTAAGTTTCATCACCTATCATCATAACCGGGGCAAGCGAACAGCATCCAAGACATGCCACCGATTCCAGAGTAAACAAACCATCTTCGGTAGTTTCACCATCATTTACTTTTAGTGCATCCTGAATGGCATCAGTTATTGCATTTGCATTTTGAACATGACATGCAGTTCCGTGACAAACTTTAATGATAATTTTTCCGATTGGATTTAATCGAAACTGGGAATAGAAGGTAGCCACACCGTACATATCACTAAGTTCAAGTCCTGTTTCATTTGATACTTTTTCAAAGGCATCTCTCGGAATATAGCCAAATATTTCCTGGATTCCCTGTAATATCGGAATCATATTTCCCTTTTTATTTCTATACTTTTCAATTAAGGGATCAATTGACGAAAGATCTGCTTTCTCTTGTTCAATTTCGATAATATCTGTATTTAGTCTTGTTATTCGCATCTTATTATAGCTGTTAAAATTTGGGGTGTAAAAATAAAAAAATAATTTAATTAAATTTAAAATAAACATTATTAAACAGTGATAAAAAAATTTGCAAAACCTTCTGATTTTTTGTAAGTTTACTGCTTTATTGTTAAAACACTTTCAAAATGAAGAAACTAATATTCTTTTTTATAGTATTTTTAATTCAGTTACCTGTTAATTCAAACACATGGAATAACTTTTGTCCCGACAGTATCCATGCTATCAACATTTGTTTTGGGGTTGGCTCAAGTAAAGGCGTAATTTGCACGCCTGATGGAATGTATCTTCATGATGATATTAACCAGATATGGAATTATTTTACTTACGGCGGATTACCCGTTTGGGAAGCAGTTCAGTTTAATGAAACACAAATCCTGGTTGTGATAGGCGACGGAAGTTGGTCTGATGGCATCTATACTTTCGACCTGCAAACCTTACAGTTCAATGTTGTTCACTGGTGTGTGAACCCGAATTTTATTAAATACCATTTTCCGTCAGGAACTTATTATGTTGGCTGTCAGTTTGGTGGTTTACTGAAGTCAACCGACGGCTTAACATGGACAGATGTACCTTACTTTACCGATAAAACTTGCTCTTGTATGGAATTTTACGAAAATCATTTTGTTATTTCAGAAACAGGTAATAGAAGCAATATTTACTGGTCGGACGATAGTGGTAATACATGGAATCAAACTTCTGCCGGCGCTCCGATAATTACAGATATGGGATTTAATAATCAAGGAATACTTTACGGTATTTTCCCTAATTATTCTAATTCCTCCGGACTATACAGTTCTGATAATTACGGTGCAAACTGGGATTTGGAATTTTATGCTAATAATATCAGCGCTGTGGGTTTTGATGCATGAAATAAGATATCTGTCAGATGGGAAGCTCCGTTTGGAAGCTACGAAGGAATAGCTATCTATGACCCTCAGTCTGCCCCACCCGGACTTACTTTTCTTAATACAAACCTGCCATGTATTAATATCAATAAAATAAAACTCAATCCAACCTGGAGCAGTATCGCAATTTTCTGTTGTACCGACAGCGGTGTATATTTTTCCAATGATTACATTATAGGCATAAATCAAAATAAAAAAA
>DAOVNY010000116.1 GCA_030630005.1 Bacteroidales bacterium
ATTCATACGTTTATTATAAAGTGCTTATATAATTCAGGTTAACCCCGACTTAGTAAAGCTTAAATTTTGGAAGCGAAGCGCAGCAAAATATTAGCTTTTCTTAGTCGTCAGATTAATTCAGGATTCTGTCTTTAAAGTTTAGGAATTAATCGGGCTAAATAAACTATTAATAATTGTTTTTTTACTCTGAAAATTATTTTAACAAATTTAATACTTCACAAACAATAAAATCAAGTGAAATTCATTATTTTTACGGATTGTGAATTTTAAAAAAAATGAAAAATATAAAAACACTTTTTCTCGTACTGATTGTGATTTTTCTGGTTTCATGTGGAAATTTCAGAGATGACAAAACTGTTCTTTGTGAAAGAATACAATATGATGTAATTATTAATAATCAAGATCCCGGACATTATTGGTGGGTAAATAATATTGAAGGTTCAAAAAGAGAATCTTTTATCAGAAATCTTTTTAATGCTGCTTTTTCGGGTGAAGTGAAAGCTTATGATTATTTTAATAATCCGCTAACTCCCGATCAACTTAAAATGATTGGTGCTGACACTGTTTACAGAACTTTGATGAGACCTTACCCTCCTTATGATGAATATGATACTGTTATCATCAGCAAACTGGAATTTGCCGATATTTCAAGAATTCGTTTTTTGGAAGAATGGCAGTATGATGAAAATGAAATTGCTATTAACAAAAAAGTAGTTGGCATTGCTCCTTTGATAGAGAAAAAAGACAGCGAAGGAAATATGCTTGCCGTGCAACCGTTGTTTTGGTTGTATTTTGATAAAAAATATCCGTTGAGATAATAATCTTGGTAACGAATTAGATACAAGTACTTAAAGTGAACTAAAGTTAAGAGTGCCTAAAGTTTAATGAAAGTGAAATGAAATATCAAATTTATACATTACCTAACGGTATTCGCCTTGTTCATAAACAAATTAAAAATGAAGTTGCTCACTGTGGTTTGATAATAAACACAGGCACAAGAGACGAAATGGATGGAGAATCGGGAATTGCTCATTTTATTGAACACATCATTTTTAAAGGAACAAAAAAACGAAAAGCTTATCATATTCTTAATCGTATCGAGAATGTAGGAGGAGATTTGAATGCCTATACTACCAAAGAAGAGACCTGTATTTATGCTTCTTTTCTGAAAAACTATTATGATAGATCTTTAGAGTTGTTTTCTGATATTGTAATTAACTCTGTTTTTCCCGTTAAGGAAATCGAAAAAGAAAAAGATGTGGTGATTGATGAGATAAATTCATACAAAGATTCACCCTCTGAGGAGATTTATGATGAATTTGAAGAAATGATTTTTCATGATCACCCGCTGGAAAACAATATTCTCGGGACACCGGAAAAAGTAAAAAAAATAAAAAGGGAAAAAGTACTGAATTTTATTAAAAGAAACTATACCGGCGGAAGAATAGTAATAAGTTCGGTGGGGGATATAAGTTTTGCAAGACTGATAAAAATGACTGAAAAATATTTTTCTGATGTTTCGGAAAATAATAATTCTTTTAACAGATCGGTTATAAAAAAATATAAACCAATATACCGGTCGATTGATAAAAACACCTATCTTTCGCATTGTTGTATTGGAAATATTGCATACCGGCGTAAAGATCCAAAAAGAATTCCATTGATATTATTGAATAATATACTGGGCGGACCAGGAATGAACTCACGATTGAACCTTGCCGTAAGAGAAAAATATGGATTAACTTACACAATAGAATCAATTTATCAGCCATATTCCGATACAGGTATTTTTGCAATTTATCTCGGTACTGATACTGATTATCTGGACAAAACGATAAAACTTATTAAAAGCGAAATGACCAAACTCAAAGAAAAAAAACTCGGAGTGATGCAACTGCATATTGCAAAACGACAGTTACGAGGACAACACGCTCTTTCGATGGAGTCGCCACTGAATGAAATGTTTTTGATGGGGAAAAGTATTTTGCGTATTAATAAAGTCAATACTATTCAGGAAATATATAGAAAGATAGAAGACGTTACTGCCGAAGAACTAATGAATATTGCTAATGAGGTTTTTGATAGCACAATGCAAAGTATTCTTATCTATAAGGCAAGGGGATAGTTTTTAAGTGGTTTTATTATTGAATAAAAAATAATAACATGCAAGCAACTGAAATAAATGAATACGCACTATCACATACATCAGAAACAAATTCAATTTTATCTGAATTGTATCGCGAAACAAATTTAAAAGTGCTGATGCCTCGAATGTTGTCCGGTCCTTTGCAGGGAAAATTCCTTGAAATGATCAGTTGTATGATTAAACCAAAAGCAATTCTTGAGATTGGAACATACACCGGCTACTCTGCTATTTGTCTTTCAGCCGGACTTGCTGATGGCGGAATGATACACACGATTGAAAAAAATCCCGAACTAAAAGCAATTGCAGAAAAATATTTTAAAAAAGCAGGTCTGACAAAAAAGATAAAATACTATTCGGGAAATGCAATAAAGATAATTCCTGAAATTGATGAACAATTCGACCTTGTTTTTATTGATGCCGATAAAAATAATTATCTGAATTATTATAAACTGATTTTCAATAAAGTAAAAGTTGGAGGATTTATCATTGCCGACAATGCCTTATGGGATGGGAAAGTTTTAACAAAACCAGATCCTCGTGATAAAGAAGCTCTTGGTATTATTGAATTCAACGAATTTGTGCAAAACGATGAACGAGTGGAGAATATGCTTTTGCCGCTTAGGGATGGGTTGATGATTGTGAGGAAAAAGTAAAATGGAGTGATGGAATAATGGAGTATTGGAGTAATGGACTTGATAAGCAATCTTAGATTTAAAACCCGAAACCCAAAACTCAAAACCCGACAACCGATAACCAACTAAACCTTATACTTAAAACTAAGCTTCTTCAATTCTTCGTTAGCTTTAACGATTTTGTCTTTCAGTTCTTCTTTATATTTTACTGTTTTTTCAAAAAGTTCATTGTTGCCGGTAGATAATATTTGAGCGGCAAGTATTCCGGCATTTAGTGCTCCGTTTATTCCAACAGTAGCGACAGGTATTCCGGGAGGCATTTGAACTATTGCAAGCAAGGAATCCATTCCGTCGAGAGTAGCTTTTATTGGCACTCCGATAACAGGAATTGGAGTCATGGCGGCAATAACTCCAGGCAAATGTGCAGCCATTCCGGCACCGGCAATTATTACTCTTATGCCTTTGTCGTATGCTCCTTTAGCAAATTCTTCCACTTTTTCGGGAGTTCGGTGAGCTGATAAAGCATTCATCTCAAAAGGGATTTCCATTTCATTTAAAAACTTTGCTGCTTTTTCCATTACGGGTAAATCCGAAGTACTACCCATTATTATACTTACTAAAGGTTTCATGTTTCTGTGATTTTAGTTTCTGCAAAAATAAGGTTTTTGGGAAGATTGGATAGAAATTTATTGTAAATCATGGTAATTTATTGTAATTGGTTGTAATTTGTAGTAATTCATAGTAATTGTTTTGATCCATGAAACAATGAAACCATCTAACTCTATAATCAAAAAAATTCTCATCTTTGTAATCTAAAACAAAAATAAGCACATGGATACAATTAAAGTTAAAGATAAGATTTTTAAGGTTTCAATAACTTCAAAGGAAATACAGGCAGCTATAAAGAAAATAGCTAAGAAGATTGATGATGATCTCAATGGAAAAAATCCATTGTTTCTTGTTGTATTGAACGGGGCTTTTGTTTTTGCAGCCGATTTACTTAGAAATGTGAAAATGGATTGTGAGGTTTCTTTTGTAAAACTTTCATCTTATGTTGGCACTCAGTCAACTAATACTGTTAGAGAATTGATAGGACTTGACAAAGCTCTTACCGGAAGGACCGTTGTTATAGTTGAAGATATAATTGATACAGGTGTAACAATGGAACATACTCTGCCGAAATTAAAAGACCTTGGAGCTAAAGATGTAAAAATTGCAACTTTGCTTTTTAAACCTGAAGCTTTCAAAAAATCATATAAAATTGATTATATAGGAATTAAAATACCGAATGATTTTATTGTAGGATACGGATTGGATTATGATGGATTTGGCAGAAATTATGCTGAGATTTATAAGATTGTAGAATAATGAGTACTTAGAGTGAACTAAAGTTTAGAGTGACTAAAGTTTATAAAATTTAAAACGAAGCGAAGCAAGTCCGTATGGATAACTAAAATAAAATGTTTAATAATAACATTAACAGATTAAATACTTGCTATTTTTGCACAATTTGGCACAAAACAATAACTTTAGGCATTTTAGGCACTCCAAACTTTAGTCACTTGCATTATTAATAGTTACAATAAATTATTTAATAACATGGGCAATTCAAATTTTGTTGATTATGTAAAAATCAACTGTAAGTCGGGAAAGGGAGGAGCCGGATCGGCACATTTTCGCAGAGAAAAGTTTATACCTAAGGGAGGTCCTGACGGAGGTGATGGAGGAAGAGGCGGTCATATTATTATGAAGGGAAACTCCCAACTATGGACTTTGCTGCATCTTAGATATACAATACATGTTAAAGCAGGAATAGGTGAAAACGGCGGAAGACAAACCAGTACCGGTGCTGATGGAAAAGATTATATTTTGGAAGTGCCTCTCGGAACAATTGCCCGTAATGCTAAAACCGGAGAAGCTATTTGTGAGATAACTGAAGATGACGAAACTAAAATCCTCCTGAAAGGCGGAAGAGGAGGTTTGGGAAATGATCATTTTAAATCTTCAACTAACCAAACTCCAAAATATGCACAGCCGGGAGAAACAGGAACAGAAGAATGGGTTATCCTTGAACTTAAACTTCTCGCTGATGTTGGATTAGTAGGATTTCCAAATGCTGGAAAATCTACTTTGCTGTCAGTAGTTTCGGCTGCAAAACCTCAAATTGCCGATTATCCATTTACTACACTTCGTCCAAATCTCGGTATTGTTGCTTATCGCGATAATAAGTCATTTATTATTGCTGATATTCCGGGGATAATTGAGGGAGCACATAAAGGAAAGGGTTTGGGACTGCGTTTTTTAAGACATATCGAAAGAAATTCTACTCTGCTATTTATGGTTCCTGCCGATAGTAAGGATATAAAAAATGAATATGAAATTTTGTTGAATGAGTTGAAACAATATAATCCGGAACTTCTCGACAAGACAAAAATACTGGCAATTACAAAATCTGATTTACTTGATGAAGAATTGATATCAGAGATAGAAAATGATCTGCCGGATATTCCGTACGTTTTTATCTCATCGGTTGCTCAAACCGGATTAACCGAATTAAAAGACCTGATCTGGAAAGAACTGAATAAAACAATATGATAGATAAAATACTTCAGTGGGACGAGGAGCTTTTTCTGTTGATAAACGGATTCCATAATTCATTTGGGGATTTTGTTATGTTTTGGATGAGTAATAAATTTGTCTGGATACCATTATATCTTTTCTTTATTTTTCTGGTCTATCGCAAATACAAAATAAAAACTATAATTATTTTGATATTTGCGGCAATTTTGATAGCATTCAGCGATCAGATATCTGTTCATCTTTTTAAAAATATTTTCCAGCGTCTTCGTCCTTGTCATGATCCGGGTCTTGCGGATATGGTGCATATTGTCAGAGAAAAATGTGGTGGTCAATATGGATTTGTTTCATCACATGCTGCTAACACTTTTGCTATATCGTTTTTTTTAATAAAATTGATTGGCAGAAAATATAAATTTTTCACACCTCTGATCATTATTTGGGCAATTCTGATAAGTTATAGTCGCATTTATCTTGGCGTTCATTTTCCCTGTGATGTAATTATCGGTGCTTTTCTTGGCGCTTTTCTTGGCTGGTTTTTTAGCCGGTTGTTTTTTCGATTTTTATTTATCTTTTCAAAATCTTGACTTTAGACTAAATATTTTGTACTTTTAGGGTCATGAAAAAAAGCATAACTTTATTTATCTTTCTTTTTCTATTTGCAAATTTACTTCTTGCCCAAACCGATAATATTTATGTTGAAGTGAACGGTAACAACGCTACTATCTGGCAAACTAATGCCGAAAGAAATTGTTGCGCACTTTACAGAATGGATGTTGAAATGGAAAATAATGAAATTTCCTGGTATCAGATAGATACAGGAGATGCCTGTTATTGTATTTGCCATTTTGATCTCTCGGTAACTATTGGACCACTTGAATCCGGAGAGTATAATGTTGATGTTTTTTCAACAGAAATAACTTATCCCGATGACACAACTTTTCAAGGATCAACTTCTTTTATAATTGGAGAAGGAAATTTTAAAGATGATGTAAATATTATAAGTCAATATCAAAGCGAATGTTATAATTATCTAAGCATAAAAGACCCGGTTATTAACCATGATGACCTACTACTACAGAACTACCCCAATCCATTTAATAACAAGACGACCATTATGTATTCCGTTAATAAAACAGAAAACGTAGAATTGATCATTTATAATTGTGTTGGACAAATCGTAAGAAAGTTTAAATGCAATAATTTGACCAATGGTATTATTGAATGGGATGGAACTAATAAATTAGGAAAGCGGGTTGGTCCGGGTCTTTATTTTTACTGCCTTTCAACACCTGAATACAGAATAACGAAAAAAATGCAGCTTACAAAATAATTTAAAAGAAATTAACCATATAAGACATAAAAGGAAATATAAGAGAAAACTTAAATGACCTTATATGCCTTATATAGTTCAAAAAAACCTACTAAAATCAATAGAAAACAAAAACTCAGTTTTAAATTTTTTCTGTTTTGGTAAATAAATAGTTCTGAGTCCCGCATCAATAAGGAAAGGAAAATTAAATAAATGAAAATCGCTTGTAAGCTCCGCTCCGCATGAATTGTAATTACTTTTTATATTATCAATAAAACCAAATGCCTGATCATAAAATAAATTTAATTTAAATCTCTTAAAATAAATCAACTGACCAATGCCGGCATCGGGATAAAACAACGGGAATTTATAGTTGACAGCAAAACTGTAAAATTCATCATTTGCCAGATGTACAAATCCACGTGGGTAATTTGCAATATTGCTGAAAGTATAATCTCCCTGCTTCTTTTTTTGATATGCCAAATATAATCTGGTTCCATGATGTTTGAATAAGCCCGGGAAATACAAGTTTCCGGCAATTCCCAGAATATTACTTTTTATTTTGTTAAAGGGAGTGTTCGAAAATCTGAAATAAAATACCTGTCCCCATTGAGGAAACATATCCTTTGGCGAAGTTTTCAATGTGTTGAAAAAATAAAAGCTATAATCAATTGTGTTGATATTTTCATTTATAAATTCTACCGGAGAAAATTTGTCCATGTCACGAAATTTTCGTGAAAAATAAATACCAGGCTGAATCCATCTGAAATATTTCCCGCTCGAAAAATTTAACGGAAGATAAGTCCCAAGCTTAATATTTGTTTCCCGCCACGAATAATCTGTTTTATTATCTGACGAATCCGTAAAAACATCCCATCGTTTTCCTTGATCAAAATGCAAATCGAAAACCGGATACCATCCTTTATATGTAAAGTCAACATAATATTTACCACATTC